>JALOOK010000450.1 GCA_025454445.1 Oscillatoria sp. Prado101
TATTGTTTCTCTTTATTTTCAGGACTTTGCCGGTTTTGCGGAAATGTTTCACTGGCTGTAGGGCGGGATTTTCCGGGGGGGGAGTGAGTTGGCATAAGCCTTCCCTTACAAGAGGCACCGGCAGCGCTGTCTCGCACAATACCCTCCCACAAACGAGGGGGATTTATGCCTTGCCGATCGGGATGAATGCGCGGGGCGCGTGCAAAATAACTGTTGCTCCTCATGCTGTTAGGCGTTTAAGGAGCGGTGGTCTGGATTTTTTTGTAGCTATCCCCTCGCCCCTCGTTCCCAGGCTCCTTATGGGAGACGCTGCTCGGTAGGCTCCGCCTCCTTTCGACCACATGCAGCATTATTAGCTTAACAGCATAAACGCTCACAAATCTTAGAAAAAAGCTTAAGTACGGGGCATCTAGCTGGGGAAAAGCCTAAAATGATTTGGATTCAGGGAGACGCCGAATCCAAAAGCGAAAATCAACCATCTAAAATCTCTATGCCTCGTCGCTCAGACCTACATAAAATTCTTGTAATTGGCTCAGGGCCAATTGTGATTGGACAGTCTTGTGAGTTCGATTATTCGGGATCGCAAGCCTGCAAAGCCCTGCGAGAAGAGGGCTTTGAGGTGGTGTTGGTGAATTCCAATCCAGCCACCATCATGACCGACCCCGAAATGGCCGATCGCACCTACATAGAACCCCTAACGCCGGAAATCCTAGAAAAAATCATCGCCAAAGAGCGTCCGCAGGCCATCTTGCCCACGATGGGCGGGCAAACCGGCCTCAACCTGGCAGTTGCCGTGGCCAAAAATGGGGTCTTGGAGAAGTACGGCGTAGAGTTAATCGGCGCTAAGCTGCCGGCAATTGAGATGGCGGAAGACCGGCTCCTGTTCAAAGAAGCAATGGCGCGGATTGGCGTGCCCACCTGTCCGTCGGGAATCGCCAACAACCAGGACGAAGCGAAAGCCGTCGCCCACCAAATTGGCATCTACCCCCTAATTATCCGACCGGCATTCACCCTCGGGGGCAGCGGCGGGGGCATTGCCTACAACCAACAAGAGTTTGAAGAAATGGCGCAAGTCGGCATTGATGCCTCGCCGGTGTCCCAAATCCTGATCGAGCAGTCCCTGCTGGGCTGGAAAGAATACGAGCTGGAAGTGATGCGGGATCTGGCAGATAATGTCGTGATTATCTGCTCGATCGAGAACTTCGACCCGATGGGCGTGCACACCGGCGACTCGATCACCGTCGCGCCGGCGCAAACCCTTACCGACAAAGAATACCAGCGGCTGCGCGACGCCTCAATTAAGATTATCCGCGAGATTGGCGTAGAAACCGGCGGGTCAAATATTCAATTTGCCGTCAATCCGGTCAACGGCGACTTCATTGTCATTGAAATGAACCCCCGCGTCAGCCGGTCATCCGCCTTGGCGTCGAAAGCCACCGGCTTCCCGATCGCCAAAATGGCCGCTAAGCTGGCTGTGGGCTACAGCCTCGACGAAATTCCCAACGACATCACTAAGAAAACACCGGCCTGCTTCGAGCCCACCATCGACTATGTGGTGACAAAAGTCCCCCGGTTTGCCTTTGAGAAATTTCCCGGAAGCCACCCCATACTCACCACCCAGATGAAGTCCGTCGGCGAAGCGATGGCCATTGGGCGCACGTTCCAGGAGTCCCTGCAAAAGGCGCTGCGCTCTCTGGAAACGGGGCGTGCCGGCTGGGGTTGCGACCGGCAAGAAGTCCTGCCCAGTCTGGAGCATATTCGCGCCGGTTTGCGCACCCCCAATCCAGAGCGCGTCTTCACCATCCGCCACGCCATGATGATGGGCATGAGCGTCGAGGAAATCTACGAACTGACCGGCATTGACCCGTGGTTCCTTGACAAAATGGCGGATTTGCTGCAAACCGAGAAATTTCTCAAGCGCAGTTCGCTGCAAGCCTTGACAAAAGAGGAGATGTATGCTATAAAGCGGCAGGGGTTCAGCGACCGGCAAATTGCTTTCGCCACCAAGACGACAGAAGACGAGGTGCGGGTTTGCAGGCAGCAGCTGGGAGTCAAGCCGGTGTACAAACTGGTGGACACCTGCGCCGCTGAGTTTGAAGCAGTGACGCCCTACTACTACTCCACCTACGAGGACGAGTCAGAAGTGCGGCAGTCCGAGAAACGGAAAGTGATGATTCTCGGCGGCGGGCCGAACCGGATTGGCCAAGGGATAGAGTTCGACTTTTGCTGCTGTCACGCCTCCTTCGCGCTGCGAGCTCAGGGGTTTGAGACAATCATGGTCAACTCCAACCCAGAGACGGTTTCCACAGATTACGACACCAGCGACCGGCTGTATTTTGAGCCGCTGACCAAAGAAGACGTGCTCAATATTATAGAAGCGGAAAATCCAGAGGGGGTGATCATTCAGTTTGGTGGCCAAACGCCTTTGAAGCTGGCGGTATCGTTGCAGAAGGCGCTGGAATCGGGTCTGGTTGCTAATGTGGGAACGAAAATCTGGGGGACTTCTCCCGACTCGATTGATATCGCTGAGAACCGGGAGCGGTTTGAGAAGATCCTGCGCCAGTTGGATATCAAGCAGCCGGCGAATGGCATAGCTCGCAACTACGAGGACGCGCTAGTGGTGGCCAAGCGAATTGGCTATCCGGTGGTGGTGCGCCCCAGCTATGTGTTGGGGGGACGGGCGATGGAAATTGTCTACTCTGACGCTGAGTTGGAGCGCTACATGATCTTCGCGGTACAGGTGGAGCCGGATCACCCGATTTTGATTGACAAGTTTCTGGAGAATGCCATCGAGGTGGATGTGGATGCGCTGGCAGATCCGACCGGTCGGGTGGCGATCGGCGGGATTATGGAGCACATCGAAGAGGCGGGGATTCACTCTGGGGACTCGGCTTGCTCTATTCCTTATATCACTCTGTCGCAGCCGGTGTTGGATACCATCCGCAGCTGGACGGCGCAGCTGGCCAAGGAGCTGAAAGTGGTGGGGCTGATGAATATCCAGTATGCCGTTCAGGGCGAGGAGGTGTATATTCTGGAGGCGAATCCCCGCGCTTCTCGCACGGTGCCGTTTGTTTCTAAGGCGATTGGCGTGCCTTTGGCCAAGTTGGCGTCTCGGGTTATGGCTGGGGAAACTCTGGAGTCTTTAGGGTTCACCCAGGAAGTGATTCCGCAGCACATTTCGGTGAAGGAAGCGGTTCTTCCGTTTGATAAGTTTCCTGGTGCGGACACGCTGTTAGGGCCGGAAATGCGCTCTACGGGAGAGGTTATGGGAATTGACAGCACCTTTGGAACGGCGTTTTCTAAGGCGGAACTGGCGGCTGGGGTGCGCTTGGCCAAAGGTGGGACGGTGTTTGTGTCGATGAACCACCGCGACAAAGTGGCGGTTGTGCCGGTGGTGAAAGAGTTGATTGATTTGGGCTTTAAAATTGTGGCCACTGACGGCACCCGCCACGTTTTGCAGGAGAACGGCATTGAAGATGTGGAGCTGGTGCTGAAAGTCCATGAGGGCCGGCCTCATGTGATTGACTGGATTAAGAATGAGCGGATTCAGTTTATTATTAACACGCCTTCGGGTGAGGACTCGCAGACGGACGCCCGCCGCATCCGCCGCACGGCGCTGGATTACAAGTTGCCGATTATTACGACGATCGCCGGGGCCAGGGCCACTGCTGCTGCTCTGCGAGCTCTGAACTCGCAACCCCTGGAGGTGAAAGCTCTGCAGGACTATTTTAATTAAGTTGGGCATGGGGCATTGGGCATTGGCCATTGGGCATGGGGCATTGGCAATTTCCCCGGCTCCCCGGCTCCCCGGCTCCCCTGCCCCCCCGCTCCCAGGCCCCCGGCTCCCGCAGCAGGGGGTTTTTTTTATGGCAAAGATTAAGAAAAGTAAATGCCACGGGGTCGGGGGAGTGTTCGGTAATCCGCAAGAAGATTGCTGGGGTTTTGTTGTCCAGGATGCAGTCTTCCAGTTGATTTCCCCGTAAAGTGGTGCTTTGAGGCTTCTCCAGAAGGCCACCGGCAGGGTCGGAAAACCGATCCGGGGGAGTAGACAGTCGTTAAAAGAATGTTACAATCGTTTACATACAAAGCAGGCGAGACCTTAACAAAATTTATGACAACCGAAATAATCCTGGTGACTGGAGTGGGTTTGGCGATTGGGCTGGTGTCGAAGGCCCTGGAGGCAGGCGAGGCGGAATCGCAATCAGAGGCGGTGCCGGTGCCGGTGCCGGTGAAAGTGCGAGACCGGTAATCGCAGGTCTGGAGGCGACTGTTTGTAGTTGGGCTTTAGCCCAGAGTTTGTAGTTGGGCTTTAGCCCAGAGTTTGTAGTTGGGCTTTAGCCCAAAGGAAAGTAGTTGGGCTTTAGCCCAAAGGAAAGTAGTTGGGCTTTAGCCCAAAGGAAAGTAGTTGGGCTTTAGCCCAAAAGGAAAGTAGTTGGGCTTTAGCCCAAAGGAAAGTAGGGGCGGGTTTATCCAAAATGTCTCTGGGTTTTTCAGATGCTGGCAAACCCGCCCCTACTGAGCGCCCAACAGCGCCGGCAGTCGTGGCCTGGTACTGTGCCCGTCCTGCCTGAAGAGTAGGGGCGGGTTTATCCAAAATGTCTGCGGCGCAGTTCAGATGCTGGTAAACCCGCCCCTACTCGCAAACAAAACCAAGCTGGCATTGCCAGCACAAGATTTCTCCAACCCTGTCGCTATCTATATCCCGATGTTATGAAGACCTCACAGACTTCTTATGATCTTGTTCGCACTTACCTGCGAGAAATTGGCCGGGTGCCGCTGCTGACTCACGAGGAGGAGATAATGCTGGGGAAAGACGTGCAGCGCTCAACCGCATTGCAGTTGAAGAAAAATCAGCTAGCCGCTGAGTTGGGCCGCGAGCCGAGCTTGGCGGAGTGGGCGCAGTACGCTGAGCTGTCTGAGGCACAGTTGCAGCAGGCGATAACAGCCGGCGAAATTGCCAAGCGCAAGATGGTGGAGGCCAATTTGCGATTGGTGGTGTCTGTGGCCAAGAAATATATCAAGCGCAATGTGGATTTGCTGGACTTAATCCAGGAAGGCACGATCGGCATGCAGCGAGGTGTGGAAAAATTTGACCCCACCAAGGGATATCGGTTTTCCACTTATGCCTATTGGTGGATTCGGCAGGCGATCACTCGTGCTATAGCAGAAAAAAGTCGCACAATTCGCTTGCCAATTCACATCACCGAAAAGCTCAACAAAATCAAAAAGGCTCAGCGCCAGATCGCTCAAAATCAGGGACGGTCGGCCACAATTGCTGAATTGGCTGAGGCGCTGCAGCTGACGCCAAAGCAAATTCGGGAATATCTGGAACGGGCTCGCCAGCCGTTGTCGTTAGATTTGCGGGTGGGCGATAATCAAGATACGGATCTCGGAGATCTGCTGGAAGATACCGGCCCAACTCCTGAAGATTTTGCTGTTCACTCTTCCCTGCGGAGTGACTTGGAGGTGATTATGGCTGACCTGACGCCTCAGCAACGTCAAGTGCTGTCTCTGCGCTTTGGCTTGGAAGACGGTAAGGCCATGACGCTGGCCAAAATTGGCGACTGCCTGAATATCAGCCGCGAACGGGTGCGCCAGATCGAGCGCGAAGCCCTGAGTAAGCTCCGCAAGCGGAAAGCTGATATAGGCGAATATGTGGCCAGCTAGGTCGATTTTGGATTTTGGATTTTGGATTTTAAATTAAATCTAAAATCTAAAATCTAAAATCTAAAATCTAAAATTTAAAATCTGGTGAGTGAACCCGCCGGTTTGGGTTCTGTTTATTCACTGTCGCTATTAAAATCAGGCTGCTAAAATAAGGTTTAGAAACGTAACAGTTACCCGAACGCAGTTCGTGAATTAACCCCTGTAAAGATAGAAGCGGGAGCTTTTGCCGCTAGGAGGTACAAGGTGAATCACGCATCGAATCGATCTCCAGAATTTTTTGGTGGCGAGCCAGAAGTCGGCAATTTGCTGTGGCACTATGTGCAATCGATGAGCCCGGATACTGTCGCTCAGCTGTCGAGACCTACTACTTCTGAAGTGTTTCAGGTGATGGAACGCAATATTGTCGGGATGTTGGGAAACTTGCCTTCTGAACACTTTGGCATAACAGTGACAACCAGTCGCGAACATCTCGGTCGGCTGCTGGCTTCGGCAATGATCAGCGGCTATTTCCTGCGCAATGCTGAGCAGAGAATGCAGTTTGAAAAGTC
>JALOOK010000451.1 GCA_025454445.1 Oscillatoria sp. Prado101
TGACGCTGCAGATGGGCTGGCAGTGGCGCTGACGGCGTGGTTTCAGCGCTAAGAGACTGTTTATAAAGTAATTGTTAAGGTCGGCGGGGTTTGAGAAACCGGAGAAACCCGGTTTCTTTAAGAAACCGGGTTTCTTTCCTCTTTGAGAAACCCGGTTTCTTTGAAAAACTTTCTCTACAATAGCCCTCCCTTACCGGCTCAACGCCTTCTCAATCTCCCCCACCAATTCCGGCGAGTCAGGCTTGACACTGCTGCGGAAACGTGCTACCACCTCACCCTGCTTGCCAACCAAAAACTTCTCAAAATTCCAAGATACATCGCCGGGAGGATTGACAGCTTGAGTCAGGCGTACATAGAGCGGATGTTTTTGACCGCCCACAGCGTGCACCTTATCAAACATATCAAAAGTGACGCCATAGTTTTTGCTGCAGAACTGCACTATCTGCTCGTTGGTTCCCGGTTCCTGCGCTCCGAAATCATTGCACGGAAAGCCCAAAACTCGCAATCCAGAGTCCTTGTACTTTTGGTGCAACTTTTCCAGACCGGCATATTGGGGCGTGTAGCCGCAGTAGGAAGCCACATTGACAATCAGCAGCACATTGCCGGCATACTCGCCGAGCTGCTTGTCCTCACCTTGGATAGTCTTTACTGTAATATCGGAAACTGTGTTGCTCATTTTCAGTACCATTCCTGTGGGCTGTAAAATCCAGTATATAAGCTGGAGACGGCAAGAAAAACAGGCAGCCTGTCCTAAAACGAGCAGGGCGCTGCCGGCAGCTTGCGGAGTCGGGGAAACAGGGTAAGGCCAAAGGCAGCCCTGGGGGTCAGGCACCCTTGGAGGGGGAACCCCACCCAAGGGGGCAAAAAATTGCTCTACCGCTGGAAATGATATAATAGGTTATTATATGTTAACATTTCCAGATTTATTGAGAATATTCAGGGATTTCAGGGGATCTGGCAAAAAAGCTCGGACTTTCTCGGGCAGGGCACAGGCTTCGCTAGCATAAAAAACAAACCGCACTTAAACCGAAGCTTTTCAAGAGAGAACATCTCAGTCCAGCCCCGGGCGTGCATCTTTCACTTAAACGGTTCGTCAATATCTCACACAGCCGGCAAGCGAACGCAACCTGAATCAACTATGCAGCGGAACAACCCACCCATCTACCTGCCAGACCTAAGGGACGTAATTGACCGACACCCCCTGGTGGTTACTTCCCAAACTCCTCTACTAGAGGTGATTGCGCTCATGGGTCAGCTCCGCAGCAGCTGCCCTCTCCGAGAAGTCAGCCCAGCAGCAGGCGTCGAGACGATTCCAGCCTCCCCTTTACTGGGAGAAGCCAGAGCCAGCTGCGTCTTGGTAATAGACTCAATACCCTGCCGCTCCCAGGTCGGTTCCTCCCTACGGGGAATCTTCACCGAGCGGGATATAGTCACACTGATAGCCGCCGGTGAGAACTTAAAACAGTTGACAATCGCCGAAGTTATGACCGAGCCGGTGATTGCCCTGACAGAATCGGAAGTTCAGGACGTCTTCACCGTATTAATCCTCCTGCGCCAGCACCGGATTCGCCACCTGCCCATTCTCGACGATCGGGGGAAACTGCTGGGAGTGGTCACCCCCGAGAGCATTCGCCAAGCCATCTTGCAACCGGCCAATCTCCACAAGATGCGACGGGTCGAAGAAGTGATGACCTCTGACGTGATTCAGGCACCGGCAACCGCCTCAGTGATCAGTCTAGCCCAGGTGATGACAGAACATCGAGTCAGTTGCGTTGTGATTGTAGAGCAATCGGGAGAGTCGGGTGGGGCTGGCGACAAATCTCCGCCGAGCGCCGCAATCCCCGCAGGCATGGTCACAGAGCGAGATATCGTGCAGTTTCAGGCGCTGGAACTGGATTTGTCGCAGTTGCGGGCGCAAACCGTTATGAGCACGCCGCTATTTTGTCTGAGCCCGCAGGATTCTCTGTGGGAGGCGCACCAGCAAATGCAAAAGCGGTATGTGCGGCGCTTGGTTGTCGCTGGCAGTCGGGGAGAAGTGCTGGGAATCGTCACCCAGAGCAGCTTGCTGCGGGTGCTCGACCCGATGGAAATGTCCGGGATCATCGACGCCCTGCACCTAGCCGTCGAGCAGCGCACCAAAGAATTGCAAAAAGCAGTCGCCCAGCTAGAAAGCGAGATCGCCGCCCGCGAGCGGGTGCAGTCGCGCCTGCGCCTGCTGGAATCCGCCGTGATCAACGCCAACGACGCCATTGTGATTATGGATGCCGGTCAGGAGGACGCCTCAGATCCCAACATCGTCTACGTCAACGAAGCCTTTACCCAGATGACCGGCTACACCCCAGAAGAAATCGCTGGCAAGACACCGAGTTGCTTGCGGGGGCCAAAAAGCGACCCGGAACAGGTGGCCAAAATTCGCTGCGCCCTGTCGCGCCGGGAGCCGGTGCGGGTTGAGTTAATCAACTACCGCAAAGACGGCACGGAATACTGGGTGGAGCTCAACAGCGTGCCGGTGACGGACGCGCAGGGAAACCTGACCCACTGGGTTTCCGTGCAGCGGGACATTACCGAGCGCAAGCGCATGGAACAGGCCCTGTTTGAAGAAAAAGAGCTGGCCCAAGTGACCCTGCAATCCATTGGGGACGGGGTGATTGCCACCGACGCCGGTGCCCACATATCCGAACTCAACCCCGCCGCCGAACGCCTCACCGGCTGGAACGCAGCCGAAGCCAAAGGCTTGCCGCTCACCAAAGTGTTTCGGATTGTGAGCGAAACCACGCGCGTGCCGGTGGAAAACACCGCCGAGACAGCCTTGCGGGAAAATCGGGTGGTGGACATGGTAAACCACTGTGTCCTGATTGCCCGCAACGGTCACGAATTTGCCATCGACCACACCGCCGCACCGATTCACGCCAGTGACGGTCGAATTGTCGGCGCGGTTCTGGTGTTCCGAGATGTCACCCAAGTGCGCAGCCAAGCGCGGCAGCTCTCCTGGCAAGCCACCCACGATCCCCTGACCGGTTTGATCAACCGGCGCGAATTTGGCAATCAGCTGGAGGCAGCAGTCGTTAGCGCCCAAAGCGACAGCCAGCAACACATCCTGCTTTACCTGGATCTCGACAGGTTCAAGGCTGTCAACGACACCTGCGGTCACATTGCCGGTGACGAACTGCTGCGTCAAATAACGGCGCTGTTTAAAAGCAGGGTTCGCAAAACCGATATCCTCGCCCGTCTCGGCGGCGATGAATTTGCTGTTTTGCTCTACCAGTGCCCAGAGGAGATAGGATTGCAGATTGCTGAGGCACTCTTGCACAGTGTCGGGACGTTCCGCTTTGCTTGGCAAGATAAAACCTTTTCCATCGGCGTCAGTATCGGCTTAGTGACCATCGACGCCAGCACTCAAAGTGCCACCGCTGTCTTGAATGCCGCTGATGCCGCTTGCTACGCAGCAAAAGATGGCGGTCGCCACCGCGTACATGTCAGTTGCGCCTGCTCTGCTGAAGACGGGCAGCCTTGCGGCGGAACCCAGTGGCCGCAGCGAATTAACCGCGCTCTGCAAGAAAACCGCTTCCGCCTCTACTGCCAGCCGGCTGTTCCAATTGCCTTCCCCCACTCCCACCGGCACTATTGCGAAATCCTGCTGCGCTTGGAAGATGAAAATGGCCAGCTGGTGTCGCCGATGGCCTTTATTCCCGCCGCTGAGCGCTACGGAATCATGCACTCCATCGACCGCTGGGTGATCCGCACTCTTTTTTCCACTCTGGCCAATTCAGGCTTGGGCATTTCAGACTCTCAATTCAATTTGAAATATACAATCGAAAATTTCCCATCTCTCTACGCCATCAACCTCTCGGTCGCCAGTCTCAATGACGAGCATTTTATTAAGTTTATCAACGACCAGTTTTCTACCTGGCGCATCCCGCCGCAATTTGTCTGTTTTGAAATCGCTGAAACCGTGGCTGTCGCTAACATGACCCGGGCAGCCGAGGTAATTGGCGCTCTCAAGCAATTGGGTTGCCGCATCGCTTTAGATGATTTCGGCAGCGGCATGTCTTCTTTCGCTTGTCTCAAAACCCTGCCAGCTGATTTTATCAAAATAGATGGCAATTTAGTTAAAAATATTGCGATAAGTTCCATAGATTTTGCCCTAGTAGAAGCGATTAACAATATCGCTAGCGCCCTGTGCATTAAAACCATTGCCGAATTTGTGGAGAGTGATGCCATTGTCGAAAAACTCAATAAAATTGGGGTGGATTACGCCCAGGGCTATGCTATCGCTCCACCACAACCCGCGCATCTCATCTTGGGAGCTCAGGACAGAATTGCAGAGGGGGTTCAGGGGACAGTTGACAAAAATCCTGTGGATCGCCGAGTCTCGTCTCCTACATATCGCCTCTCTGTACCGCCGGTTGCAGGGG
>JALOOK010000452.1 GCA_025454445.1 Oscillatoria sp. Prado101
CGCTGGAGTTCTTGGTTGGCTGTCTCCAGCTGCTGGTAGAGGTCTTTGAGCAATGTTGTGGCCAGTTGGTGAATGTGTGACTGAGCCACCAGCAACTGGTGTGCGTCCAATAATCTGTAGTCACCAGCTGCCATTTTAACGACAACCGGCTCATAGAGTAACTGAGCGGGGCGGTGCAGAGATTGTCGCGCCGCCTCGACGATTAAAGTTTCCTTGGGGAAAATCAAAATCTCAGCCTGGGCAAAGCGATACAGGGAGGTCAGAGGTCTTTGCAAAAACAGTTCTAGCCCGTAGGGGCGGCTGAGGTGTTCCAAAAAGCGCCGCCGGGAAATCATGCCGGCAAATTCCCCCTGTTCCGTGAGAATCACGCCACAAAGCAGCGGATTTTCTTGAAACCTGCGAGCGACTTCTCTGCCCGGATGGTAAGATTCAACCTGACACTCGAAAAGGGGAAGTTCTTGAAGGGTGGACTCTAAATGGAGGCTTTGAGGACAGCCCACTAAGACAGGTGGAGGTGTTAAATCGGAGCGGAGGCCACTTAACATACACAGTAAGGGTGTTTGAATAGTAGACTGCATAGCACAAAGAGTAACGGAAGTTTAGGTTATTCAGCTCGAAAAGCACACCGGATATCTTCCGGTAAGCGTCCATCCGCAAAAAATATTGCGCATCTCTCGCGACAGAGAGTCTGCGAGTTCCAACGCTATGGCGAGGCAGCTTGTTACCAAACAAGCTCCTTTGATCCGGCGTAAAACCAGAAGCGCCGGCGGAAAATATCGCTCTCGGCAGCTCACGGAAAGGAAGATCCAGAATTTCTGCCCTTCAGTCCGGTATTGTTGCCCAATAGGTACGCGCCCTATCCTCCTAACATGTTAACACAAATATTTGAATTTCTTTTTTTTATGGAACTTGGCCTTCGAGAGTGCTAATACTTTGAGCAGTTAATTTTTATAGATTTTTATCTCGCAAATTTTAATCAAAATTTAATGAAAACTTAACCATAGATTAACCCAAAAGACCTCTCAGACAGGCGCTTTAACAGAACCCACTGACAGGTGCCAGCGACAAGAATTTGCAGCACTTATCGCAGGTGTAAGGGTCTGTCTCGGGTATGGCGGTGTGGGGTGATGTTCAGTAAGAAATAATACTGAAACTTGCGGAGGCAACTGCAGACGGGTTCAGTAAATTTAGGGAGGCTGCGGGCGAGTTGTGTAGCAGATGGAGAGGGCCGGGGTTAGCTGAAAAGCTGCCTATCTTCTGAACCGGCACTGACTGGAAAATCGTTTTGTAGGGGCGGCAAAGCGTGGCCTTGGTGTCAAATTAAGGTAAAAATCTTAATTTTTCTAGCTTTTAGCCCAGTCGAGATCCCCCTAAATCCCCCTTGAAAAGGGGGACTTTGAGCCGCTCCGATTCCCCCCAATGCACATGCCGGTGCCACCGACACGCAAGAACGCCCCGGGCACGGGGGGATGCTGAGTCACGCAGCCGCTGCGCTAACGTAGGGCACAGAAACGGTAGAGCGAGCTAATCCTGACAAGCTGGCACTATGTTTCAGCTTAAGTTGACACCAATGCCCCCGTGGCCGCCCCGGGGATAATTTTCATTGTCTGGCGCTGTGCGCAGTTAATCGAGACTGCCTCTGGATTCGACGCAGGGGGGAGACCGGCTGACGAGAAAGCGGCGCGGCGTGCGGGAGGGAACTGCGCCAAAGGACAGAGTTCCCCTGCCGCACCGTTGACTGCCGTACCGACGAGAATATGGGGCGGAGAATCCGCAGCCAACCCTGAGGGGTGGGATTTGGGGCGGATTTTCTGTAAGCTGCTGTTATGGCAAATGGCTAGACAGTCGCTCTGCTCCGGCTGCGCCGCAGGGCTACAACTGCGCACACCGCCAGATAATGAAAATTGTCCTTAGGGCGGGGCCGCCAGGGCGGGGCGGCCACGGGGGGCGGGGCGGCCCCGGGGGTGGGGCGGCCCGGGGGGTGGGGCGGCCACGGGGGGCCGCCCCTACAAAGCACGGTGCCGTCGCCCCCACAGCGCTATTTTCAAGTCAGAGCATCAAAAAGTAAGGCTCCTCACACTAACCCGCATGAATCAACTCAACCAGGCTTTTACCATCTTCTTAAGTTTGTTAGTGGAAGCGATCCCCTTCCTGCTGCTGGGCGTTGTGTTTTCAGGTTTGCTGCTGCTGTTTGTCGATCAGGGCTTCCTGATCCAAAAGCTGCCCCGCAATCCGCTGCTGGGGGCTTTAGCCGGCAGTTTGGTGGGCGTTTTGTTTCCGGTGTGCGAGTGCGGTAACGTGCCGGTGGCGCGGCGGTTGCTGATGCAGGGGGTGCCGGCATCGGTAGCGGTTGGGTTTTTACTGGCTGCGCCAACAATCAACCCGATAGTAATTTGGTCAACCTGGACTGCGTTTCGCGACCAGCCGGAGATCGTGGTGTTGCGGGTTGTGTTTTCCCTGGCCATAGCCACCATCGTTGGCTGGGTGTTCAGCGTTCAGACTGATATGCGCCCCCTGCTGCAACCGGCTGTGGCTCGCGCCATCCCCAGGCATTCCCCGCCTCAACCCCAGCCTGCCGGTGGGGCTGAGCCACCCTCGCTGCTGTTGCAGTCGGGTACGTTTTTGCTGGGCGAACCGGGAGCGCCGGTGCGCCTCGACCCATCGGTGCTGCAGGCCACTTCCCTCGCCTACAGCACCGCCAAGAAACCTCTGCCAGACAAGCTGCGGCTGTTGCTGGACAATACCGTGCAGGAGCTGCGGGAGTTGGGCGCGGTGTTAGTGATCGGGAGCGCGATCGCCGCCATTGTTCAAGTCGCCGCTCCCCGCGACCTGATCCTCTCCCTGGGCCAGGGGCCGGTGACTTCTATTGTTGCTATGCTGGTGCTGGCAGCAGTCGTCTCTATCTGTTCGACGGTGGATTCATTTTTCGCCCTTTCTTTTGCTTCCACCTTTACCAGCGGTTCCCTGCTGGCTTTCTTGGTGTTTGGGCCGATGATTGACCTCAAAGGCGTTGGGCTGATGATCATGGTTTTCAAGAGAAAGGCTGTGTTTTACTTGTTCGCTCTTGCCGCTCAGCTGACTTTTTTGCTGACCATCGCTCTCAATTTGCATTTCAGTTAAGTGGGCGATAGATATTAAATAATTAGGGTGCTTTCTGCTTAAGTTAAAACCACGTTACAGAGGAGAAAATGGGTGTTTTCCGCACAAAATGCAAAATAGGAGGCGATACGCTTAAGGATAACCACGGGACAGCATTCGTAGGGTGCTTTCCGATTAAGGAAAACCACCGTACAGAGTCCCAGGGGGACGCGGAAGGCACCCTACAAAGTGCAAAGGAAAGAATTCCTAGGGTGCTTTCCGATTAAGGAAAACCACCGTACAGAGTCCAAGGGGGACGCGGAACGCACCCTACAAATTGCAAAGCGAAGAGAGTGCGAGAGTAAATATAGAACCTGTGTGCGCTGATGAAAACGACTGAAAGGTCAAACAAAGCTAATAACCTTTTCCTGTCCTGGCTGGATGTTTTTGCCATTGGAGCCTGGGGCATTATGCTGGTGAAATACTGGCTCACGGACAAATTATACCTGCTGATTCACCCGAATTATTTTTGGCTGGTGGTTACGGCAGGTTTTCTCTTGATAGGCATCAGCACTTTGAGGGCGCTGCAACTACTGCGGAGACTGGGCAAATTTTCCTCAGCGCCGGTCAGTCCCAGCGGCGGGCATATTAGTTTATTTCCCCCCGGTTTGGGCAGTCTTTTGCTGCTAGTCACGGCGATTCTGGGTATAGCGATTACGCCCCAGGTTTTTGCCAGCCAAACGGCACTCGACCGGGGAGTTGAGGACATTTTGTCTGTCACTCGAGCGCAACCGCAAACGTTTCGCACCGGCACCCGCCCCGAGGATCGCTCGCTGATTGACTGGGTGCGGACGTTAAATGTCTATCCCGAACCAGATGACCACACCGGCGAAAAAGTGAAAGTGCAGGGATTTGTCATTCATCCTCCCAATTTGCCCGATCAATACCTGGTGGTGGCGCGATTTGTCCTCACCTGCTGCGCTGCAGACGCTTATCCGGTGGGTCTGCCGGTGAAGTTGCCCCAAAGTCGCAGCGCTTATCCGCCCGACACCTGGCTGGAAATCGAAGGTCAGATGATTACTGAAACGCTGGCGAACAAGCGCCAGCTCACTATCGAAGCCAGTTCGCTCAAGCAGATTACAAAACCTAAGAATCCCTACGATTATTAGTGTTTTAAGCAGGTTGGGCTAATGCCCAACTACGAACTTTTGGGCTAATGCCCAACTACGAACTTTTTGGGCTAATGCCCAACTACGAACTTTTGGGCTAATGCCCAACTACGAACTTTTGGGCTAATGCCCAACTACGAACTTTTGGGCTAATGCCCAACTA
>JALOOK010000453.1 GCA_025454445.1 Oscillatoria sp. Prado101
CGCCTATTTTTTGCGCCTATTTTTTGCCCTGTGCCGGTTGCGGTATGGAGAGTCAAAATCCTGCTGTAAGTATTTACAGCGCTAACCAAGTTTGCCTGGAGATATACAAATCATTGAGAGCGGCTTATTCGCGCTATCATTCAGGCTTGTGGGGGTAGCTCCCATCTGGAAACGCACCCCACTTCTGAGCTCCCCTACAGATTGCTTTCAATTAATTGCCGGTACTGGCTCTTTTGCTTGACGCCTTTGAACTCGCCCACTTTGTCTTTGTGCTTGAAGAACTGAATGGTGGGCGTTCCCGTGACACCGGCAGCTTCGGCAATTTGCGGATCTTGCTCAATGTCTATCTCTACATAGTGAATTTTGCCATCGAACTCGTCCACAACTTTGTTCAAAATCGGTTTGAGGGTGTGGCATGGCCCACAGGTGGGTGAGGCGTATTTGACCACGATTAGCCGGTCACTCTCATGGTACAGCTTGCGCAGCGCCCAGCCCCCCTCGTGCCGCGTCGCCGCGATGTCAAATGTCGCCTCTGTCTCCACCGGCTTCTCTTCAGCAGCCTTTTCCTCCGGCTTGTCAGCCTCACCGGCTTGATGGAATTCCTGCGCCAGCCCCTTTTCGGACAGCCACCGCTCTGCTAGCATCGCTGCCATGCAGCCGGTGCCGGCAGCTGTGATCGCTTGGCGGAACTCGTGATCTTGCACGTCACCGGCAGCATAAACCCCCTCGACGCTAGTCGCCACCGAACCGTGCTGGGTGACAATATAACCCACTGGGTCTAGTTCCAGCTGCCCCTGGAACAGTTGAGTGTTGGGAGTGTGGCCAATGGCGTAGAACAGCCCCTTGACCGGCAAGTCGCTGACTTCGCCCGTCTTGCTGTTTCTCACTTTCATCCCTTGCATCAGCCCGCCTTCCTCCCCAAAGACATCCACCGCCTCGGTGTGCCAGTGCACGGTGATTTTGGCATGGCTCAACACCCGGTCTTGCATGGCTTTAGAGGCTCGCATTTTGTCGGAGCGCACCAGCAAGTGGACGTGGCTGGCATATTTGGTCAGATAGATGGACTCTTCCGCCGCCGTGTCGCCGCCTCCAATCACCGCCAGCTCAACTCCTTTGAAGATTGGCGTGGCTCCGTCACAAATGGCGCAAGCTGAAACGCCCTGGTTCCAGAATTTCTGCTCACTTGGCAAGCCCAGCCTTTTCGCGGTTGCGCCGGTGGCAATCACTATCGCGTGCGCTCTCACTTCTCGCTCTTCTGACCTGATAGTAAAAGGGCGCTGGCTCAAGTCCACAGAAATCACATCTTCTGTGACTAACTCAGCCCCCCACCGCACCGCCTGCGCTTTCATCCTGTCCATTAATTTTGGCCCTGTCACCCCTTGCGGAAAGCCCGGAAAGTTCTCCACTTCGGTGGTGGTCATTAGCTGGCCACCGGGGATGCCCCCCATTTGATACCCTTCAAATACCAGGGGCTTCAGGTTGGCCCGCCCTGCGTAGATGGCCGCAGTATAGCCGGCTGGGCCAGAACCAATAATCACCAAGTTTTCTACTGTTAGGCTTGCCATCGCAATTACATAAACTCATAATGACTACGCTTAATATAGCACAAATCCCGATCGCCAGATAGCCGAAGCGAGCGCCGGAGGGGGTGGCCCATAGTGCCGGTGGAGCGGCAAGACGAGCAGAAGCTGGGGGGTGCCTGAGGCTGTGCCGGATAGCCTAACTGACTTACTAAATAGAACAAAGACTTTCAATCAGTGGGCTTCCTGGGAGATTGAACCTGCGAGGAAATCAACATCTGAGTCGATTAACCGTAAAGGAGGGTTATTTGATGCACAGCAAGTTTGTCAAAGCAATCTTTGCCGCGATACTCGACCAGAAGGCCAAAATAATTATGGGCAAATAAATAGGCCCCCAGAAACCCGGTTTCTTTAAGAAACCGGGTTTCTTGCTATTCGCCCCACCATTACGTTTGAATAATTAACCCTCGTTCCCAGCCTGGCAGCTGGGAACGCCCTTTTGGAGGCTCTGACTTGAAAAGGTTTGTAGTTGGGCTTTAGCCCTACCGAGGTCGGAGGGAACGCCTGTCCTACGCCTTATATTTCTGCCTCGTTCCAAGGGATAAGCAGATTAAAAGCCGAACAGCTTATTATCTCCAGTTTCAGCTAGCGCCTAGTTAATAATAAGTAATAAAATGGATGTGATCTAAACCGCCATTAAGGAGCCCCATGATGGAGCGAGTCCTGGAACCGGAAGTGATGGACACCTGGGAAGAAGCAATCGAGTATGACTCAATGGACTTCACCGAGGTAAATACTGCCTTTGCCCAACGTGCCGTGGAGTTAGGGCCACCGGCAGGTCGAGTGCTGGACACCGGCACCGGCACTGCTCGCATTCCCATTATTATAAGCCAGATGCGCCCGCAGTGGCAGCTAACCTGCACTGACCTCTCCAAAAACATGCTCCTGGTGGGTGCCAGGAATGTGGAGAAAGCGGGGTTGCAAGGGCAGATTCAGCTGCAACTCGCTGACGCCAAAGGTCTCAATTGCGAGGATAGCCGGTTTGACATGGTAATTTCCAACAGCCTCGTCCACCACTTGCCAGATCCGCTGCCATTTTTCCTGGAACTCAAGCGAGTGCTAAAACCCAACGGCGCTATCTTGATTCGGGATTTGATTCGACCGGCATCTCCGGATTTTGTCGATGCCTTCGTTGCCGGTATTGGTGCCGAATACAGCGCCCACCAGAAACAGCTGTTCCGGGATTCCCTGCACGCGGCGCTGACTATAGAGGAGGTGAATCAGCTCATACTCACCGCCCAGTTAGAGGGGGTGAAAATCTATCAATCCAGCGACCGGCACTGGACAGCTGAGCGTGCTTGGGCGGAGGGCGGGCAATAAGAATAGGACTTACGCAGAAACCGGGTTTCTGAAACAGAATCCTTGACTTTCAGCGCAGTGCTTCACACCAGAAACCCGGTTTCTTTCAGCGATCAGCCTAACAGCTTAAGAACGCCCACCCCAGTTGAGGGCATTTATCCCATCACTTCCGCCATACCCTTGGTGAAGCGCTGCATCATCAGTTCCCCAACCACCACAAAGAAAACCTTCTCAATCGAGGTATTTGTCTCCAAAAATGCTAGAGTTTCAGCAGCAGCAACTTTAGCCGCGCGTTTGGCCCGGAAACGATACATGCCGACGCTCATGGGAGGGAAGGCAATCGTGCGGAGGTCGTGCTGAGCTGCTAAATTCAAACAGCTGCGATAGCATTGAGCTAGCATTTTTTTCTCTCCATGTTTGCCGTCCAGCCACACTGGGCAAACGGTGTGGATCGCCCACTTGGCTCCCAGGTTGAAGCCGGGAGTAATTTTAGCTTCGCCGAGTTGACAGCCATTCAGCTCGCGGCACGCTTCTAACAATTCTGGGCCAGCAGCTTGGTGAATAGTTTTGTAGATGCCGGTGCCCTTCAGGAGAGAAGACAGCGAAGGAATGACGATAGCATCCACTTTGATTGTGGTAATATCGCCTTCAATGAGTTCTAATCGCTCAGTCATACCATTTACTTGAGTTTCTGTCCAGTATCCATTGTACAGGGGGCGGGCTGTCCATAGAGAAAACCCTATGAAAGATTTAAAGAAGTGGCGGATATTGCGGTCGCAAGTCGTTTTTAATAATCCTTGGTGCCAAATCAGGCGAGATCAAGTAGAATTGCCGGCGGGCAACGTCATTGATGACTTTTTCGTAAATGTCAGACCCGATATAGCCCTAGTGTTCGCCGTTACCAAGACAGGCGAGATTGTGTTCGTGCGCCAGTACCGGCACGGCGTGGAAGAGATTTTGCTGGAACTACCCGCCGGCGCTTTTAACCCAGAGGTTGAGACTCCTGCCTCAGCTGCAGCGCGGGAATTTACAGAAGAAACGGGTTATGTCTGCCAGAATTTAATTAAGATAGCGACCCTTTATGACAATCCGGTAAAAGATACGAATAAGATTCACTTGTTTGTTGGCGATAATGCTGAGAGGGCGGGGGAGCAAGTTTTAGATGTTACGGAAGATATTGAAGTGGTGCTGGTGCCGGTGGGAGAGGTGATGGAGAGAATTTCAGCGGGGGAGATTTGCGTGTCGGGAAGCGTTGCTGCGGTTTTTATGGGATTGAATTTCTTGAGAGAGTGCCGGTGGGTTGAGGGTTTTTGAGGACAGGTGGGAAGACAGGCGGCGGGACAGGCGGGAAGCCTGTCCTACGTCTGGAGGATTTCCCCTCGTTCGCAGGAAAGCCTGGGAAAGTAGTTTTGCAGACTCTGACTTGAAAATGTTTGTAGTTGGGCTTTAGCCCTATCGGATCGCCTGCGGAGGGCCAAGTTTTCATTGGTGACGGTGTGCGCGATTCATCGCGACTG
>JALOOK010000046.1 GCA_025454445.1 Oscillatoria sp. Prado101
AGGCGCGAGGGGGCTTTTCCGCATTGCCGGCGGTGGTGGGGGAAATCAAACAAATCACGGCGATGGTATCTGGGAAAACACTCTTGAATCAGGATTTTACCAGTCCCAGCCTGCAAAGCCAGATCAACGCCGCTTCCTTTCCTATTGTCCACCTGGCAACCCACGGTCAGTTCAGCTCCAATGCAGATGAGACGTTTATTCTCACCTGGGATGATAGAATCAAAGTCAAGGAGTTTGAAAACTTACTGCGATCCAGTGACCAAAATAAACCAGGAACCTTGGAATTATTGGTGCTCAGCGCCTGTCAGACAGCAGCCGGTGACAGTCGGGCGGCGTTGGGACTGGCGGGAGTGGCGGTGCGTTCTGGCGCACGCAGCACAATTGCAACGCTGTGGTTAGTCAACGACGCCGCCACCGGCTCCCTCATGGCTGAGTTTTACCGCGAACTCGCCCAATCCGGAGTGAGCAAAGCCGAGGCTCTCCGCCGCGCCCAGCTGACTCTGTTAAAGGGAAGATATAAGAATCCCTATTTTTGGGCACCCTTTGTTTTAGTGGGGAATTGGCTGTAGGGTGCGTTCCCATTTTCGTAATCCCCCTCACCCCCTACCCCTCTCCCACTTTGGGGTGAGGGGAGAATTCTTTATTTTTCCCCCTCTCCCTTGATGGGAGAGGGGGGTTAGGGGGGGTGAGGGTGACAATCTTTGCCAAAATGGGATGCTCCCCTGGGTTGCTCGTTTGATCAGGAGACAATTAGAATATGGCCAGAATCAAATTGTACCGGAACAGGGCGGCATTATATATTAGCATCTTTGCGGATATGGCGCTAGTCCTGGGCTTGGCAGCACCGGCACTCTCACAGTCCGGGCTAGCTAGCCAGCCTGTTGCACAAATAACTCCCTACGACCTGAAAATTAGTGTAACATTCGAGCCGCCTCCAGACCAAGGAGCGCCCGCAGGAACTGCAGGGGGTGCGTCGCGGGGAGGATGCCCAAGCGATCCAAAGGAAAAACCTTTTTTAACCGCTTTGATCCCGGCGACAGGAAAGGTGCTGACAGTAGCAGAGCGCCCGACCTTGTTTTTTTATATCCCGCAAACTTCCGCAAGGAAAGTGGGGTTTAGCCTGAAAGACGAAAACGAGAATGATGTTTACCAAACCGATCTGGAAATTAGTGGCAATCCGGGGATTGTGAGCGTCAGCCTTCCCCCTAGCGCACCGGCTTTAGAGATTGGGAAAAATTATAACTGGTACTTTGCACTTGTTTGCAATAGCGCTGACGCCAGTGGAAACCTGGTGGTAAATGGCTCCCTAGAGCGAAGCGAAATTAGCCCAACTTTGGCCAAAGCACAAGAGTTGACAAGCCCGCTGGAACGCGCCGCCTTTTACGCAAAAAATGGCATTTGGCTGGAAGCGCTGGCAAATCTGGCTGAAGTTCGACGCCAGGAGCCTGATAACACAAAGCTAGCAGAGCAGTGGGCAGAATTCTTGAAGTCAGCCGGTTTGGAACCCGTAGCGGAAAAGCCTTTGCTTAAGCCAAAATAGCCGCATATCTCCAGACAGGTGGGCTGATATATGCGGGCAAAACTCGGAAAGGGAATTTGGGAATGGCGCGGGATTTCAATTGCAGCTGCAAGCGCGGCGGGATTGACGATCGCCCTGCGCTTGGCTGGATTGCTGCAGCTGCTGGAGTGGGCGGCTCTGGATCAATTTTTTCGCCTGCGCCCTCCCGAACCCGCTGACGGGCGGATTGTGATTGTCGCCATTGACGAGCCAGATATCACAAAGGTAGGACAGTGGCCAATTCCGGATGCTGTCCTAGCTCAATTGCTCGAAAAATTGAAACAGCAGCATCCCCGGGCGATTGGTTTGGATGTTTATCGAGATTTGCCGGTGCAGCCCGGACATGAGAAATTAGTTAAAATTTTTCAGTCGGCACTTAATATAATTGGAATTCAGAAGGTTGTTGGGGATATTTACGGATCTGCTGTGAGCCCGCCGCCGGAACTTTTGCGCCGCAATCAAGTCAGCGCCGCCGATCTGGTGCTGGATGCGGATGGCAAAGTTCGTCGGGGTTTGCTGTCTGTTAAAGCTAAGGATGGCAAAACTGTATTGGGTTTGGGGGCGCAGCTGGCTTTGATGTATTTGGAAGGGAAAGGCATTAAGCCGGAGCTGGCTAAAGATAAGTCGGTGAAGTTGGGGAAGGCGGTATTTGTGCGGTTTGAGGAAAATGATGGCGGCTATGTCCGCGCCGATGCCGGCGGCTACCAGCTATTGCTTAATTTTAGGGGGCGGCGAGGTAGTTTCCACACTGTTTCGATGACGGATGTGTTAGAAAATCGAATTCCGCCTGATTTGATGCGCGACCGCATTGTTTTGATTGGCTCAACCGCACCGAGTCTCAACGATCTGTTTTTGAATCCCTACAGCAGCAGTCTATTTTCTATCCCCAAACGAATGGCAGGGGTGGAAATTCACGCCAATATAGCCAGCCAGATTTTGAGTGCGGCGCTCGACAGCCGCCCCCTGTTAAATGTCTGGGATGAGCCTGTAGAGTGGCTGTGGATTTTTGTCTGGTCTTGTGCCGGTGCGACTTTGGGGTGGGTGTCAAAAGTATCGAGCGTGACTGTTTATATTTTGCTGCTGGTTTGTGGCAGTATGATTGGGGTATCGTACTTTGTTTTTCTGAAGGGCTGGTGGGTGCCGGTGGTTCCGACGCTGCTAGCGCTGGTGGGATCTGCAACCGCGATTGTTGCTTACATCGCCCAACAAGAGCACCAAGATCGGCAAACTGTGATGAATCTTTTTGGCCGGCACGTCACCCCCAAAATTGCTGAGGAAATTTGGCGAGATCGCGACCAGTTTCTGCAGCAAGGGCAATTAGTGGGGCAGAAAATGACGGCAACGGTGCTGTTTACGGATTTGCAAGGCTTCAGCACTATCGCTGAACACACTGACCCCGCCACCCTAATGTCCTGGCTTAATGAGTACATGAACGCAATGGCGGTTGCCGTTCTCGATTGCGATGGGGTGATTGACAAATTTATTGGAGATGCTATCATGGCTGTGTTTGGCGTTCCCATCCCCCACATGACAAAGGAAGAAATTGCGGCGGATGCGATAGCCGCTGTGACTTGCGCTGTCGCAATGGGGAAAAAATTGCGTTCGCTCAACGAGAAGTGGCGGCTTCAGGGGCGTCCCACCCTAGCTATGCGGGTGGGAATTGCCACCGGCACCGTAGTCGCCGGCAGCTTGGGCTGTCCCCAAAGGGTGGACTACACAATTATCGGAGATACTGTCAATATCGCCGCCCGGCTGGAAAGTTACGATAAGTCTCTTGATGGCGGTGTTTGCCGGATTTTAATCAGTGAGGAAACTTGCCAGTATCTCCAAGGCAAATTTCCCACCAAATTTCTGGGCAGCTTCCACCTCAAAGGTCGCGAACATCCAGAAAACGTTTACCTGGTTCCGCTTGATTGATTTTGAAAGGACGCCGCCCTGGCTCTTGCTGTTAAGACAAACTTGCGGTATAATGCGTGTTCAGACGCCCATCGCTAAGAAGCCCCCGTAGAAACCGGGAAACTTAAAGAAACCCGGTTTCTCTCCCTGCAGTATTATAATATTAAGTAGTCTTCCGCTTTGGCAACCATGCAAAAAAAATCTTTAATATTAACCAGCTTAACGTTGACTTTTGCCGGTATTTGCGATACAATAACCCTCGCCCAGATTGCTCCCGACAGCACCTTAGGCGCAGAAAGTTCCACCGTCACACCGATTGACGCGCAAATTGACCGCATTGATGGCGGGGCGATGAGGGGAGCGAACCTGTTCCACAGCTTTCGGGAATTCAACATTGGGGTTGGGCGAGCCGTGTATTTCAGCAATCCCTCACAAATACAGAACATTCTGACTCGCATCACCGGCAGCACCCCTTCTAACATTTTCGGCACTTTGGGCGTATCAGGCAATGCTAACTTATTTCTAATCAATCCCAACGGCATAATTTTCGGCTCTGACGCTCAGCTGGACTTGCGGGGTTCGTTTATCGCCAGTGCGGCGAGCAGTGTAAAATTTGCCGGCGGTGCTGAATTCAGCGCCACAAACCCCCAATCCCCACCTTTGCTGACAGTTAGCGTGCCGGTTGGCTTGCAATTCGGGAAAAATCCGGGAAACATTCGAGTGCTAGGGCCAGGTTTGAGCCTGCCGGAGGGGGATGATTTGTTAATCCCTGAAAATGACAAGAGATTTCAGCAAAACTTTTTGGAAAGTCCCGCCGGTTTGCGGGTGGGGGAGGGGAGAACTCTAGCGCTAACAGGCGGCGATATTTTGCTGGAAGGCGGTTTCCTGAAAGCACCGGCAGGGCGGATTGAATTGGGGAGCGTTCGGGGGGAGGGTTTGGTGAGCTTGACGCCAACAGATAAGGGTTTTGCTCTGGGATATGAAGGCGTGCGCAGCTTTGGGGAAATTCAGCTAGCCGATACGGCTGGAGTCAGTACCGGTGGGGAAGGGGGCGGGGATATCCAAGTGCTGGCTGGGCGTTTGACGATCAAAGATGGCTCGGAGATAATAGCTGATACCCTGGGGTCAAAGCCGGGAGGGACTTTAGCCGTGACTGCTTCCGAGTCGGTGGAAATTGTGAGCACCTCACCCGATGAAAAGTTTCCCAGCGCATTGAGGGCACAGACTTTTGGTACAGGAAATGCCGGCAGCGTCACAATTCAAACCGGGCGGCTGACTGTGAGGAATGGGGGGCTTATAGGAGCTGCTACTAACAGTTTAGGTCATGGGGGAACTGTGACAGTAGAAGCTAGCGAATCGGTGGAAGTTTTCGGCATCTCAGCCAAAAGGCAGGCTCCAAGCCTCTTAGGCGCTGCGACTTACGGTATAGGAAATGCCGGCAGCGTCACGATTCAAACCGGGTGGCTGAGTCTTCGGGATGGGGCAGGGGTAGGTGCTGCCACAAACAATTCAGGCAATGCGGGAACTGTGACAGTCAAAGCTAGGGAATCGGTGGAAGTTTTGGATAACAGTATCTTGGCTGCTTTTACTGCGGCTACAGGAAATGCCGGCAGCGTAACGATTCAAACCGGGCGGCTGAGTGTGCGGGATGGGGGTAAAGTCACTGCTGCCACTTTCAGCTCAGGTAATGGGGGAACTGTGGAAATACGCGCCTCCGAGTCAGTGGAAGTCAGCGGCACCACACCCAACCGGGAGTCTCCCAGCCTCTTGGGCGCTACGACTTACGGTGCTGGAAATGCCGGCAGCGTAAAGATTCAAACCGGGCGGCTGAGTGTGCGGGATGGGGGTAATGTCAGCGTCACCGGCTTGGCGTCAGGAACTCCAGGCAACCTTCAGGTTACAGCCCGTGATATTCACCTTGATAGCAAGGGAACTCTCAGCGCTGCCTCCGAAACAGGTATTGGCGGGAATATAACGCTGCAAGCGCAGAGCATACAGCTGCGGCGCAACAGTGAAATATCCGCCGCCGGCAGCAAAACCGGCAATATTACTTTAGAAGGCAATATCACCATTAACGCCGATACCCTCGTGCTGCTGGAAGGTAGCCGCCTGGTCACCAGCGCTTCCGATCCGGGAGGCGGCAGCAATATTAAAATCGCACCCCTAAGAGGGTCAGATATAGCCGTGTTCAAGTCCCCAGACAGCACCATAAACGCCGTTGGGCAACTGAGGGTAGAGGGGGATGTTCAGCTCACTCCTGCTGAAGTTCCCGCAGTCGAGTTTACTGATGTTACCAGCTTGATTAACCGCCGGTGTTCGGAGCTGGAGGGGAGTCGGTTCACAGTCACCGGCAAAGGCGGATTGCCACCCGATCCCACCGGCTTGCTCAACGGGAGCACCACTGTCATAGATTGGGGAGCAGAACAGGAATTTCAGTCGCATCAAGTAGAACCCGAATTTATCCGGTCTACCCCTCAAGTTGAGACGGGATTTATCGCCTCTCGAACACAAGGAAAAATCCCCAAATCCCCAAATCCCGGCTCTCCCCTTGTAGAGGCGCAAGGGTGGGCGATCAACTCCAGTGGCGAGGTGATTCTCACCGCCGAACCCCCCACCGGCACCCCGCACGCGCCGGTGTTCGCCCCACCCGGTTGCAATTGATAATTAAGTAGGGTGCGATCTTAGTGAGGTAGCCAGAAACCCGGTTTCTTAAAGAAACCGGGTTTCTGGTGCTTCATCAAACTGATGAACCGCTATATTTTGAACAGATTACTCCAGATAATAGTGCTTTCTCACAGGGCTGAGAATCTTCCAAGTGCAGGACATGCCGGCGGGAAACGTCACCAAATCGCCTTTGCGGATTTCCACCGGCTCCCCAGCTTCGGGAGTCACAACCACCTCTCCTTCCAAGAGATAGCAAATTTCCTCACTGTCATAAGTCCAGGGAAATTCTGAGACTTCCTTTTCCCAAATTGGCCAACTAGAGACGCGAAGTTCCTCAAGGGTTTTCGGGCTGGGTTCGCGATCTACTTTTATTTGCGCAGTTTGTTCAATTTCCATTGCCTGTTTCCTCCACTGCAGGGTGCGTTCCCTCTCCCCTGGCACACCACTTTGAAGCCCAAAGCGGGAAACGCACCCTACTTCTACTTTTGTTTTATGCTAGCATTTATCTAATTGGATTGGGAATTGGATTGGGAATGTCAGCCGGTCTTTGCTGTCGCTCCAAATATTTACTCAATGTATAAACCATATCCTCCCGCGTCATCGGTTCTAAAGGATTAATCAGATTCTTGTTCGTCTCGACGTTCACAAACCCTTCAGACAGGGCTGTGGCCATAGGTTTTTGCGCCCAGTCCGGTATTTCAGCTGAATCTCGATACTTGCGGAGAATTGAAGCAATAGTTTCCTCAGGCAACTGGAACACGCCATACGCCTGGGCAAAAATAGCGAAAGCTTCTGCCCGAGTTATTTTTCGATCCGGGAAAAACAGTCCGTCCCGATAGCTGTTCATAACTCCCGTTTTGAGAACCACCTGAATGTCATTATATGCCCAGTGAGAGCTGCCGACATCTGGAACCAGAATAATGCTCGCTTCTTGTGCCGGTTTTCGCCTGTCGAGCTGAAAAGTTTTCACCAAAACAGCAGCCATTTCGGCGCGAGTTAAACCTCTTTCTGGATGAAATTTTCCATCCGGATAGTAGGTCATCAAACCAGCCCTGACAACCCGGTCGATGGGAGGGATAGGTTGTTGAGCCTGAACGGTAACAGGAAAGAAGTGCAGTAAAGCGGTCAGATAAACAATACTAGCAACCCGTCGCATGACTTTAAAAACTCCGACACCCTAAAATGCGATCGTGGCTTAGCGCCAAGACTGGGAAACCCCCGATTGGTGATTTGACAGGCATTACCCATCTACAATATAATAAAATTGGATGGGGGCACCTGGCCTTTTGCTTAAGCCTTCCATCAGATACTTTAGCTGCTCACTGGCAGTTTTGCACAGCCAGCCTCACCGAGGGGGATGGAAGCTGGCGCGTGCCGGTATGCGGGACAGTGGGGACTGGCCGGCTGGTTGGCCATCTCGGAGAGAGTCGGGGCGGGGTTGGGGAAACGAGCTGGGGGGTAACAGAGAATATTGAGACGAACGCCCCTAGTAACACTCTATTTTACTGCGTTGCACTTTGGCAGCGATCAACCCCACCCCCCAACCCCCTCCCCGCCTGCGGGGAGGGGGAGTAAGATAGGGTTTTGGATGAGTGTCTCAGAACTAATTTATAAATAAAATATAAGTGCAGCCAAAATCAACCGGGGTTTCTTATGCGGGGTCAGCCGTCAGTAGGGGCGGGTGAACTAATATCCGGGTTCACCCACAGACATTTCCGGTCAGCTACTCCCCTATAATTATAGCAATAACCCCGGTTTATGGACTTGATAAATCAGGTTGGACACCCTGAGGTTTCTTTCCGAGGTGGCGTTTGTCCAATTTTAACGTCCCTCAGGGTTTTTCTCCAATTTATATCAGGATAGCAGAGAGGGACTAGATATCCATCCCGCACTGATCGACTAAATAGCAGAGGGCGCGAAAACGCAAACCAACGAATTGGTCATACAGGGGATTGAGCTTGCAAAGTGGTGGAATGTGGGCTATCTTGCGCCCGAACAGCGTAATATCCCGTTCAAAAGGACACTGAGCTGGAATCGCCTTATGGATAAACTTAGCCACTTTAGGATTGCGAATTTCAATTCCGTCAAGCAGCTGACGCACCGGGCGCAGTGGGTCAAGCTGTAACTTAGGGAATTGAGCGCCCCTCTTCGCCTGACCGGGGAGAGACTGACTTAGATTGTCTGCCAATATCACATTCATAAGTTTTCCTGCTTGATTGTGCGAGTGGTGGACTGGGAGGGGGGAGACGTGCTTTTTTCATCCCTATTTATAAATCTACAAAACCAGAGGCATTTTTACGTCATTTCAATGATAAAAATCCTAAATACTAGGATGAAGTATAGCTGAACTGTCCTCCAAAAGAGAGAAAAGGGAACAGTCCTAGCTGAGGACTATAATCTATTGCTTTCTTGGATTTAAGCTTTCCTTATCAGACGTTCATTGCGGGATGTCCCCTAACGCCAGTGGCTGAGAGTGCTTTTCCGCCGCCACCGGCTATAATACCTAGTTGGCAGCGGATGTACACGCCAGAAACCCGGTTTCTTAAAGAAACCGGGTTTCTGAGTACCATAGATCCCCCCAACCCCCCTTAAAAAGGGGGGCTATTCCCCCCTGCCCTGGCGGTGCAAAGGAACGAGGGGAACGAAGCCGTCGGAGATCAGATCGCCCCCCTGTCACGTCCAAGCGCGGTGAAGCACGCTTTCTTGAACGCAGCCGATACTCCTGCGGGGGAGGGGCGAGGTGCCTTCCCCCCGATCGAGATCACAAAGAAGCCGAGAAAATATCACAGAGCGACAGGTCTTGCGTCACAGCAATTTCCAGTAAAAAAAGAGACATTATTAGTAAGAACACAAAACAACTGCATTCCGACCGCTCACCGCAGAGGAGGAAAGCCATGACCGCCGCAATCTTAGAAAAACCCGCGCTTGTATCGGAAATTTCGGAAAGTAAAGAAGACCTTTTGCTGGGGATGATTGCCAAAGCGAAAGCCCGCAGTCAAATATATCTAGTGGCGCAGTGGCATGTCGGGGCTGACTCCAAACTGTACTGCGAGTGGGTGACAAAGCGATAAACCTTAAGTCGGCGGAGCCGACAAAACGGCGTTCCCAGCTGCCAGGCTGGGAACGAGCGGTTTCAGAATAATACAATACCTGCGTTCTAATCTGACTTTCTAGCTTCTCAAAACAGCACGCCCCGATATTCCAACCGGGGCTTTTTATAGGAACCGCCAGATGAGTTTCAGCCAATTCAGACGAGAGCCGGTTCTGGGAGCGCCCCTTGCATTTTGCCCAGCCAGTCGATCAGGCACTCCAGCTGCTTCTCAGCGCCGAGCACCCCCATCCCGCGGATAGTCACCTTCCCCGGGCTGTAGACAAACTTCTCGTGCAAGTGTTCGGGAAGCTTAGCTTTCAGCAAATTCCAAGCCGGCTCCTCCATTTTCGTCTCCAGAAAAACGTGCTGCTTGCCCTCCGGCTTAATACGAGAAAAGCCCAGCCTCTTGGCAATCTGCTTCAATTCCACCAGACGAAACAGGTGTTCTGCGGCTGCAGGAACAGGCCCATAGCGGTCGCGCCAGTCCGCCTCAATCTGGCTGAGTTCTTCCCGAGAGCAGGCAGACGCCACAGTGCGGTAAGCGCTCATCTTCTGATCCAAATCCGGGATATAATCCGCTGGAATAAAAGCCGTAACGTTCAAATCGATCTGAGTCTCCTCCACCTGGGGAATTTCCTGACCGCGAATCTCCCGAATAGCCTCTTCCAGCATTTCCATATAAAGGTCAAACCCAATAGCATCCATCTGCCCAGACTGCTCAGCGCCCAGCAGATTTCCCACCCCCCGGATTTCCATATCGCGCACAGCAAGCTGGTAGCCAGAACCGAGCTGAGTGAATTCCTGAATTGCCCGCAACCGGGCTTTAGCCGCATCAGTCAGCTGATTTTGCCGGCGGTAAAAAATCCAGGCGTGAGCTTGAATACCGGCACGCCCGACCCGCCCCCGCAGCTGGTAAAGCTGGGCCAGACCGAAACGGTGGCCATCCTCAATCAAAATCGTATTCACCCTAGGGATATCCAGCCCCGACTCAATAATAGTCGTGCAAACCAGGATATCCGCCTCACCGGCACTGAAAGCCAGCATAGTCGCTTCCAGTTCCGACTCATCCATCTGCCCGTGTCCCAGAGCAATCCTCGCCCCAGGGATCATCTCCCGCAGCTGACCGGCAATCTCCTCAATCCCCTCAATCCGAGGCACCACATAGAAAACCTGCCCGCCCCTGTCGAGCTCCTGACGAATCGCACTGCGCACCGTTTCCGGGTCATAAGGCGACAGATGCGTCTGAATCGGACGCCTGGAAGCAGGTGGCGTTGCAATCACACTCATCTCCCGAATCCCCGACAGCGCCATATAAAGCGTGCGGGGAATCGGCGTGGCGCTGAGCGTCAGCACATCCAGCTGAGTTTTCAGCGTCTTAATCTTCTCCTTCTGCGCCACCCCAAACCGCTGCTCCTCATCCACCACCAGCAGCCCCAAATCCCGGAACGCCACCCCCTTACTCAAAATCGCCTGAGTTCCCACCACCACATCCAGCTCCCCCGTCACCAGCCGGCGCTGGAGATCCCGGCGCTCCTCAGCAGTCCGAAACCGGTTGAGCAACCCAACCTGAATCGGGTACGGCGCAAACCGCTCCTTCAGCGTGTGGTAGTGCTGCTGCGTCAGGATCGTCGTCGGCGCGAGCAGCGCCACCTGCTTTCCTGCAGTCACCGCCTTAAAAATCGCCCGAATCGCCACCTCCGTCTTGCCAAAGCCCACATCCCCACAAACCAACCTGTCCATCGGGCGCTCGCTCTCCATATCCCGCTTCACATCCTGAGTCGCCTTCAACTGGTCAGGCGTAGGCTGGTAAGGAAAAGAATCCTCCAATTCCTGCTGCCAAGACGAATCAGACGGGTAAGCCAAACCCTGCTGCTGCGCTCGTTTCGCATAAAGCTTCAGCAAATCAACCGCCAGCTTCTTAACCGCCTTGCGCACCTTATTCTTAGTGGTTTCCCAAGCCTTGCCGGTCAGCTTGTTGAGTTCCGGAGCCTTCCCCTCAGCCGTGCGGTAGCGCGACAGCACCCCGAGCGAGTCAGCCGCCACCCGCAGAGTGCCGTCCGCGTACTTGACCACCAAATAGTCTCGCGTTTCATTATTGATAGTCAGACTTTCCAACTTGACAAACTTGCCCACCCCGTGCTGCCGGTGAACCACATAATCTCCTGGACGCAACTTATTCGGGTCCACCTGCTTGGACGCCGCTCGCCGGCGCTTGCGCACATAGCTAGGCGTCGCCAAAGCGTGCTGACCAAAAAACTCCCGGTCAGTAATCACCGCCAGACGGAAAGTCGGCAAAACAAACCCTTCCAACTCCGCCAGTCCAGAATACTTGAGCGCCACCGGCGTGTGAGAGACAGCCAGCTTGTCAATCATCGGGTAATCCCGGGAATTGGGAACAAACTGCGCCGGACAGTCGTGCTCTTGCAGCAGAGACACCGAGCGCGAAGGCTGCGCCGAAACCAGGAACACAGAAAACCCCTTACTCCCCTCAGAGCGCACAATTTCGGCAATTTTGGCAAACTGGTGAGGGCTGACCGGCACGGGGCGACTGGCCAAATTCAGCGAATTCGAGCCTGGATTAGGGGATTTACTGCCAACCTCCCCCACCAGTTCCGACAGTTCCAGCCAAGGGAAACCCGCCATAGCCGCCATCGAATCGGCAAAACAGCGGTGGGTTTTCGGCAGAGATGCCGGCGATCCAACCGCCAGCCAGTGCTGCTCCACCTCTTCAAACCACCTGTCCCCGTGAGCCCGACACTGCTCCGGCTCGTCCACCGCCACCAGCACCGCTTCCGGCAAATAATCCAACAGAGAAGCCGGTTGCTCAAAAGCCAAACCCAGCAGCCGGCGGACACCCCTCTGTTCCTCCTCTTCCTCCTTGGCGTTCACCCTGCGGGAAGCCGCAAGCTCGCTATCGCGAGCCGCAACGCTTACGCGTCTAAGGCGGTTCATTCCTCCCAAAACCCCCATCACCACCGGCGCAAAATCCGTCGGCGTTAGCACAACCCGGTCAACTTTGTCAAGCGAACGCTGCGTTGCCGGGTCAAATTCCCGCAAATCTTCCAGCTCATCCCCAAACCAGTCCAAACGCACCGGCAGTTCAGCCGCCACCGGGAACACGTCAATAATGTCGCCGCGCCGGCTCCACTGCCCTTCTGTTTCCACCTGGGGGGCACGCTCGTAACCCAGCTGCGCCAGCTTCTCGCTGAAAGTGGCCAAGTCCCACTGCATCCCCCGGTTGAGGGTGAGACAGTAGGGGCGGAAGGCGTCTGGGGGCGGCAGGTGGGGTTGCAGGGAGCGCTCTGTGGCCACAATGGCCATGTCTTTTTCCCCTTGCACCAAATCGGCGAGGACTTGCATTTGGCCCCAGGTAGTTTCGGATTCGGGGTCAAAGGGTTCGTAGGGGGATGCCTCAGAGGTGGGGTAAAAATGGACGGTTGACCAGCCGCAGGCTTCTAGCTGGGCAGCCCAGCGACCGGCTTCTTCGAGGGTGGCGGCGATCGCGAGCAAATTGCGCCCTTCTTGCTGCGCCAGGGCAGAGGCGACCAAGCCTTTGGGCAGGCGGGGGATGCCGGAAAGCCGCAGACTGCGGTGCCGGTGCAGTTTGTTGAGGAGTTCGGCGGTGAGCTGGGAGCGCCCCAGGGCGCGGATGATCGAAGAGAAGGCCATCAGTTGTGCGAACGCTTAACTCGTTTTTGCGAAACAGCAGAGATGTGTGCCTGTTTAGATTATTGTAAAAGATTGGTTACATTAAGAGCGCCTCCCCGGCGGCATACTGCAGTGCCGGCAGAGTTTTGGCGGGAAATGCTAGTTTCTATATAGCCAGAGTCTTCGCACTTCGCAGAGCCGGTTCCGATAATAGTCACAGGTACTCTGGCGCTCAAGAAAAGCCGCAAGCGCCGGCAATTTAAAAAATGTCCTCAACTATTGACATCCTAATTGTTTTTCTGCTGATCCTCGCCAACGCCCTGTTTGTGATGTCAGAAATGGCCATAGTCTCGTCCCGGAAGGCGAGGCTGCAACAGATGTCCAACCAGGGCGATCTCAAGGCCCGCATTGCTTTGGATCTGGCGAATGCCCCGAATAAGTTCCTCCCCGCAGTTCAGATTGGGATTACTCTGATTGCGATTGTTTCGGGTGCCTTCGGTGAGTCGGTGATCGCCTGCTGTGGTGGCTATCCCGATGCGGATGCTGGCTAAAATTACTTCCCCGGTTGTTTATCTGCTGGGCGCTTCTACGGATATGGTGGTGCGGCTGCTGGGGATTAAACCGTCCACAGAGCCACAGGTGACTGAGGAAGAGATTAAGGTTTTAATTGAGCAAGGCACGGAGGCGGGAACGTTTGAGGAAGCGGAACAGGATATGGTGGAGCGGGTGTTTCGCTTGGGCGACCGCCCGGCTAGTGCGCTGATGACGCCGCGACCGGATATTGTCTGGCTGGAGCTGGAGGATTCGCCGGATGAGAACCGGCAAAAGATTATTAATAGCGCTCACTCCCGGCTGCCGGTGTGCCAGGGTGGTCTTGACAATGTGCTGGGTGTTGTGCATGTGACTGATTTGCTGGCGCAGTCTCTGTCGGGACAGCGGCTTGACCTGACTGCTAAGTTGCGGCGTCCGCTGTTTGTGCCCGAAAGCACTCGGGGGTTGAAGGTTCTGGAGCTGTTCAAGCAGTCGAGCACTCACATCGCGCTGGTGGTGGATGAATATGGGGTGATTCAGGGTTTGGTGACGCTCAATGATATTTTGGTGGAGCTTGTGGGCGATATTCCTTCGGTGGAAAATCAGGATGAACCGCAAGCGGTGCGGCGTGAGGACGGTTCTTGGCTGCTGGATGGGATGCTGCCGGTGGAGGAGTTTTTTGAACTGTTTGAGATGGCGGAGTTGCCGGAAGAGCATCGGGGGAACTATCACACAATGGGCGGGTTTGTGATTACGCAGCTGGGGCGGATTCCCACCGCCGCTGACCATTTTGAGTGGAATGGCTTGCGCGTTGAAGTGGTGGATATGGATGGCAATCGGGTTGATAAGGTGTTGGTGATGCACAAACCTCAGCTGCCGGCAGAATCGGCAGCCGGT
>JALOOK010000454.1 GCA_025454445.1 Oscillatoria sp. Prado101
ACACCATCGACCTGCACGGGTATCGGGTTCGCCGGCAAGCCGAACTGCGCGAAATGGCAGAAGCCGCCGCAGATAGGGCTCGCCAGACGGGTAAAGAGATCGAGCTCAAAGACCTCTCTGCAGCAGAGCGGCGGCAGGTACACACTTTTTTGAAAGAGTGGGCGGATTTGGAAACCTACAGTCGTGGCCAGGAGCCCGACCGGCGTTTGGTCGTGCGTCTGCGATGATTGTAGCTGCCAGCTCTCAGCCTGGAAAGCTAGTCTGGGGGCAGACACGCCTCACACCCGACTGGCCCTAGTGCGCGGCATGGCGCTACGGCTCACCGCCTGGAAGCTTGAGGAGGCACCGATCGTGGAAGCAATTTACATTCCGCAACTGGCTAAAGCGCGTGAAGGGACAGAGATAATTGAGTTTGAAGAGTTTCTGCCCGATTTAGAAACCCTGACTCCCGTGCGGGGGCGCATGCGGGTGAAGCACCAGGGGAACTATCTGGAAGTTTCCGCCATAGCCGAAACGATTGTTACTCTCACTTGTCCCCGCTGCTTGAAACAGTTCAATTACCGCCTGAAAATAAACCCGTCTGAACTGATTTGGCTGGATGTGGCAGCTGAGCAACCCGAGCGAGAACCCCTAGAACGGGAAACCGCTCTGGAAGATTTGGTGGAAACTCTTCCCCCTCACGGCTATTTCCAATCGGGCGAGTGGCTGTACGAACAGCTGTGTCTGGAAATTCCCTTCCGGCAGCTGTGCGAAAGCCAGTGTCCGGGAATTCAGGTGGCACCGGCGGGTGCCGCCGAACCGGCAGCCGACCGACGCTGGGCTGCCCTGGAAACCCTCAAAGGACAGCTCCCCCAATAGGAGGTTAGAGATTCAGTTGTTAATTGTTAATTGTTAATTGACAAGGGGAGCTGTTAGCTCGTAGCTTCAGCTAAAAGCTTATATAGCGTTTCTCATCCTTTGTGAGAGACTGAGAAACCCGGTTTCTTTAATAAACCGGGTTTCTGGGGACTACTTCATTTAAGTGAGAGCCCCGCTCAGCTCAATGCCACCCGCTCGCCAATCCCGATCCCCAGGAATCAATAACAAGTAACAGCTGATATGGCCTTCCGCGATCAATTTGAACTGCTGCTGCGAGCTCGCTATCCCGTGATTTACATCCCGACTCGCGAAGAAGAGCGAGTCGAAGCCGCTATCGCACAGTGCGCCACAGGGCTGGGCAACCGAGCCGTTTATATCTGGGATTTTGTCGATGGCTACCAGGGCAATCCCAATGACCTCGGTTTTGGCCGCCGCAATCCCCTGCAGGCGCTGGAATTTGTGGAAAAATTGCCGGTGAGCGCACCGGCAATCTTCATCCTGCGGGACTTCCACCGCTTTTTGGAAGATGTCTCGGTGTCCCGCAAACTCCGCAATCTGGCCAGATTGCTGAAATCCCAGCCCAAAAATGTGGTTGTTGTCTCCCCGCAGCTGGCAATCCCAGAAGACCTCAGCGAAATTTTGACCGTCTTGGAGTTTCCCCTGCCAGCCGCCCCGGAAATTAAAGCTGAAGTGGAGCGCTTGCTAGCCGCCACCGGCAAATCTTTAGAGCCGCGGATTATAGACGAAATCGTGCGCTCCTGTCAAGGGCTGACGGTGGAGCGGATTCGGCGAGTGCTGGCCAAAGCGATCGCCACTCACGGGCAACTGGAAGCGGATGACGTAGAGCTGATTCTCGAAGAAAAGCGCCAGACCATCCGCCAGACGCAAATTTTAGAATTTTACCCCACCAGCGAAAAAATATCTGACATTGGGGGGCTGGATAATTTGAAAGACTGGCTGCTGCGGCGCGGCGGCGCTTTTTCCGAACGGGCGCGGCAGTACGGGCTGCCCCACCCCCGGGGGCTGCTGCTGGCCGGCATCCAGGGCACCGGCAAGTCCCTGACTGCAAAAGCCATCTCCCACCACTGGCACTTGCCCCTGCTGCGCCTGGATGTGGGGCGCTTGTTTGGCGGGCTGGTGGGGGAATCAGAATCCCGCACCAGGCAGATGATTCAGGTGGCAGAAGCGCTCGCCCCCTGCGTGCTGTGGATAGACGAAATTGACAAGGCATTTGCCGGTGTGGATGGCAAAGGCGACGCCGGCACCACCAGCCGCGTCTTTGGCACCTTTATTACCTGGCTGGCAGAAAAAACCTCGCCGGTGTTTGTGGTGGCCACCGCCAACAACATCCAGACTCTGCCGCCGGAAATGCTGCGAAAAGGCCGGTTTGATGAAATCTTTTTTGTCGGTTTGCCCTCTCGGGAAGAGCGCCGCGCCATTTTTGACGTACACCTGTCCCGATTGCGCCCCCACAATTTGAAAAATTACGATTTAGACCGGCTAGCCTACGAGACGCCAGATTTTTCCGGGGCGGAAATCGAGCAGGCGCTGGTAGAGGCGATGCATATTGGGTTCAGCCAGAACCGAGACTTCAGCACAGATGATATTTTAGAAGCTGCCAGCCAGATTGTGCCCCTAGCTCGCACCGCTTCTGAGCAAATTAAGTTCCTCCAGGAGTGGGCGGCTGCCGGTAAAGCCCGTCTCGCCTCCAGGTACAGCAGTTTGACTCGCCGCATTCAGAGCCAGCCCGCTGGCCCTGATTGAATGCGCTCGTCTGGCGGGAATCACATTTTTCAGAGCGAATAAAGCAACGGTTTGACTGAGTAGGGTTTATGAACAAGTTCTCTTTAGTATTGCAGTTTTTCCTGGGAGTGATGATGGCGCTGGCGTTCCTGGCCGGTGGCGGCATCGCTGCTGCCATCTACCTGGCTGCCAAACACTCATCACAGCCGGAAAGACCCGTTTTTGAAGAGGAGCGTGCCACCACTAAAGGCGCACCGAGCGCCAAAAATTCTCCCAAGCCGGTGAAAACGGTAGCGGCGAACACAACCCAGCCGGACCCCAAACCGGCACCTTCGGCCCAGCCCCTACCGCCCGGAGCCTACCGAGCTCGCGCTGTCTGGCAAGAAGGTCTGCTTTTGCGGCAGAGTCCCAACTTGGAATCCACAAGCGTGGGGGGCGTAGAATACAACGAAACAGTTGTTGTCCTCGAAGAAAGCGCTGATAAGGAATGGCAGCGGGTGCGCTTGGAGGACGGCAGTCAGGAAGGGTGGATTAAGGCCGGCAATACTGAACGAATTGCAGAATAGATATCGCTCCAGAAATTCGGGTGCGCGGCAGTCAGGGGTGCCGCCCCGCCCCAGACAATGTTAAGAAACGTGGCGAAGTTTATATATTAATTGCAATTATTCGCTCAGCGGTTCAACTGGCTGGCACCCGAGGCGCGGCAATCCCGCCTCCGCACCGGAGGCGGGATTTTTTTTACCGGCAAGCCGTAGACCGCCGCCCCCGGCGGGTTGGCGCAGAAGAGGGGGTTTGGCACCACAAGGACGAGAGAGCGCGATATGATAGGATATATAGCGGTTCTCATCCTTTGTGAGATACTGAGAAACCCTGTTTCGTAGTGCCGGTGGCAGCCACGGAAACTGCCCCTTCCGGGTTTCAAAGGCCCTAGTTCATCCAACGGAGAAACGCTATATAAAATCCAATAACTAGCCCTTTTTGAATTGTTAAATTAGCTTCAGTTTTGTATTCATCTTTATTAGGGATTGAAGATTCGCCGGTGCAGATTAAAAAGATGATGTCCCCAAATTGCTTTCATATAAAACCCCATCTCTTTCTTCCCATAGGCGTGTGCGCGGGGATGGGTAGGGGGGTGGTGTTCATTTCTGGAATATGCAAAGCAGAACATTCAACCACCGCGCCGCCCAAATCTTTGATTTGGGGTGATGTAGTTGCCGAGCAAATGTAACACTATTTAGAGAAGTAGTTGACATAAAAAAACTATGGAAACCCTTGCCTATCTGGAACTAGCTGTCGCCCGCGAGACACAGGAAACCGCCGAACCGATTTCTGCCTGCGGGGGTTTGAACCTGTTTCAGCGACTGACAGGCGTCCCGCCTGTCCTACAGAGGAAAAAGTCAGGCTTAGGAGCCGCTATTCGCTGGCTGTCCGTGGCCTTTTCTGTGGGCCTTTTGAGTGTGACCGGCAGCGCCCTAGCGGCACTGCAGCGAGGCGATAGCGGTGCTCAAGTGACCGCTGTCCAGGAGCGTTTAGCCGCCGCCGGCTACTACGAGGGGCCAATAACCGGCTACTATGGCTCCTTAACCGAAGCTGCTGTAATTCGCTTTCAGCAAGCCAAGGGATTGCCTGCGGATGGAGTTGTGGGTGGAGATACCGAAGTCGCACTGGGGACTCAAAAACAGGCAGCGCCGAAACCGAAATCTGGCCCAACTCCGAGTGGGAGCGCCCTCAAACTAGGCGACACCGGCTCAGATGTCAAAGAGTTGCAAAAACAGTTG
>JALOOK010000455.1 GCA_025454445.1 Oscillatoria sp. Prado101
AGGCTTGATCAAAGTCAATCTGCCGGCGCGGATCAAGGCTGAAGTAGATGCCGGTGCGATCACAATTTCCGACGATATAAAAAAGCAAAACCCAGCCAGCGAGTTCGTGGAAGTTGTGGAGAGTTCCGTTGGGGAAGAAAAGTACATCGCGGTTGCCGGTTCTTCCACAAAGCTTGCGGATTTAGAGGCGGAGAGAAAGCGCATTTTAAATGCCAGTGGCGGGCTGTTACCGCAGGGCTTAGACAGCCTGAAAATCTGTCCGCCCAAAGCGGGGAACCAGAGATTTGCCCTGGTTATTGGCGAGCCGGCACCCCTAGAGAAAGCCAGAGAGCGCGTCAAGCTAGCGCTGCTCCTGACGGAGCCGCTACGCTAACGCCAACAACTTCCAAAAAGACACTTACGCACTTCGCGCTGCTCGATGCCTTTTTCGCCTACAGCGCCGCCTGCAAATAGCTATTATAGCAGTAGCCATATTGATGAGGACATTCATTTCCCTATCCGCGTCCACCTACTTCTGCGTTAATCTGCGGTTTTAAATATTGAACCGCAGATGTAGCCCGAAGGGCTTCCCGCAGGGTACGCAGATTAACGCAGATGTGGCACAGTCCTGTCCTAAACTAAGTAAATATTGCTATATATCATGTCCGGTGGCTTCGTTTGTGGGGAGTGGGGGAGCGCTTACAAGTGTAGGTTTTTTACATTCAAACTGCATTCGTTTCCCCGTTCCCCTCGGGCTGTGGAGCCTCTCTTAGTTCAGCAAGCCATTTTTGAGGTTTGCTGAGTATAAATACGAGTGCGCCCCTCAGCTGGCGCTCGCCGCCAATAGTAGTCTGTGCCCGTCGGTGTGGCTTTCAGGCAATAGTAACCTGTGCCCGCCGGTGTGGCTTTCAGGCAATAGTAAACTGTGCCCGCCAATGTGGCGAGTAGGCGGCGAGTAACCTGTGCCCGCCGGTTTCGCTTTCGATTTAAGTCGGGGCTAGTGGAATCAAGGGGAAAAAAAGCTATTGAAGTAGTCTGTCGCCATCAAAGTCTCGCGCACCGAGTGCGATAACGGCTCTCCCTTGTAACAATTGCAGTGTGTGTGGGTAGGATTTAACAAGTGTTGGTGGACAGGAGAGCCGGCTTAAAAGGCCAGGGTTCAGGGAGCAAGCGCCCCATACCAATCGGTTTACCATTAAGTAAATCCGCCAGGAGAGTTAGTAAACCTTTCAGAAAACAAGAGAGCCGTCGAGTGGGCTTTGACTGGGGGGGACATTTTTGAGCCGACTGGTGGGGCGATAGCTTCTCAAAAAAATCATCTGTTGTCCCCCTATCAATCTCACCTCCTATTGTGACTATCCATAAACTAGAAACAGCCATCGCTAGCCAATGTCTTTCGGCCCGTCGCGGGTCAGTCAACCTAGTTTTATGCCATTGCATGCCATCACTCTTAATATCTCTGTACCCGCACTCAATGCAAGAACGCAATCCATACCAGAGACTGTCAGCTTCTGATGGGAGCAAATCAGTGACTATCAGCATTGGGTCAGTATAGCCAGAATCCCAACGGCCTAATATTGTGCAATCAATCGGAGAAGTTTTAAAACACTGGATTTGGCCTGACCAACTCTTTCCTGGTCTGGGGACTAGACTGGCCAAAGGCAGCCAAGTTGATTGATTCTGGTAGCGAAAAGAGCCTTGATGATTAATCCGTAAAAAAGGATGCCAGCCCAATTCAACAATTTCCTCATACAGCCAATCAGCATAAAGACCTCGGTCGGCACAGATGATGACTTTCATCTTTGAGGTTCCCACACCCGCCAGTCCAGAGAGCAGTTGTTGCCAGTGAGGTTTCCACGAGCCTTTTTGGTTCCCCGTGAGAGCTTTCCATGCGACGGGAATAGCACAGCCTCGATAGAGAACATTTATCGTCAGGACTGTAAACCGTTGCTTTACATTAGTGGCATCTAAGGCCAAGGATAAACATTGGCACTCGCTTGGGAATAAACTTAACACCCACTTGAACAAGGGAGCGAAACAGCTATTAACTTCTAATTGGGTTCGCCCAGTTCCAGTTTTCGCCGACGCCTCTTGATACCACTCTCGCAGACGGCAGCGCACGCTGTTAAATTTTTCGTCATTTAACCGGGCAATGAATAGAGATACCCGGTCTAAGCTACTTGAGCGAGTCAACGCCATACCAAAACTCCAGGTCGCCAGTCCTTTCAATTGAGGCAGCGACAGATGTGACATATGATAGCGCGCCCATCCGCATCCACTGTAATAAGTGTTCATTTCTATATACCAACGCGCTCTCACCTCCTAGAATTCGGTGGCCACCCCAATCGCCCTGACAGCGAGCAGCCAGAGCGAGCCACTAGATGTATCAGGACTGACGCCTCTTATGATAGTAGGGCAGTTCACTCAAAAAGCCTACATATAGAGTCATTACCCGACTGTCACGGTAGTGCTGTGTATATTATGATGCTCCGGGCGGACTGTTGAGGGGGGTGACACAGTCCAGCCAGTTTTCCTCCTTCCGGGGCGGTGATCATCCCACCGGCACAAATTCGTCTGGGCAAAGCCTCAAAGGTGTGGCCGCCCCCGTCATGGCCACCGGCACTTCCACCGGCACAAATTCGTCTGGGCAACGCCTCAAAGGTGTGGCTGGCCCCGTCATGGCCACTTCCAAGTGGTGCGACACCGGCACTCTTCGTCTGGGTTCCCCTTGAAAGTCGGCGGCTCAAACCTGATTAGCAACTCGGAGAGGCGTCTTCCATCGGCAGTTTTTGGCTATAACCCCCTATTAATTCGCCAACAAACCCATATTCTTTAAGCATTTAATGCCTAAGTGTGTAAAAAACCTACACTTGTAAGGTGGGGGATCTAGTCGAGCTCTGGAGCGGGGGAGAGCCGCCCAAAGAACCTTGAGGGTCTTTGGAGGGCTATAAGAAACACAATCGATGCGCTCCGGACAGGATATTATTTGCCAATCATCCGCTTCAGCAGATCCAGCTTGCCTTCATAAGGCGCGTACCGCCATTTCAAATCCAGCAGGAAAGATTTGCGCAGCACGCTTTTATAGTGAGAGAAAGTATCAAAGCTGGCTTTGCCGTGATAGCTGCCAATACCGCTATTGCCAACGCCGCCAAAGGGCAACTCTGTGACGGCGACTTGCATTACGGTGTCGTTAATGCAGACACCGCCCGATGAGGTCTCCCGCAAAACGCGCTCTTGCTTTTGCTTATCTTTAGAGAAGAAGTAGAGGGCGAGAGGTTTGGGGCGCTCGTTAACTTTGGCAATGGCTTCCGTTAAATCTGTGTACTCAAACACCGGCAGTATAGGGCCAAAGATTTCATCTTCCATCACCGGCGCATCCCAGGAAACACCGTCAATCACGGTGGGGGCGATGTACAGCTCGTCCCGGTTGGTTTGCCCACCGGCAATAATTTTACCCTCTCCAAGCAGCCCCGCAAGCCGGTCAAACTGTCTGGCATTGACAATCCGCCCGTAGTCGGGGCTTTTAGCCGGAGCGCCGCCGTAAAATTCGCGGATGCAGGCTTTAATGCGCTCCAGCAAGTCTTTTTTGACGCTGCGGTGCGCCAGGAGGTAATCGGGGGCGATGCAGGTTTGACCGGCATTGATAAATTTACCCCAAGTGATGCGTCTTGCGGCGGTTTCCAGGTCGATGTCAGCCTCGACGATACAGGGGCTTTTGCCGCCCAATTCCAGAGTCACCGGCGTCAGGGTTTTGGCGGCGGCTTCCATGACAATTTTACCGACCTTCGTACCGCCGGTGAAAAAGATGCGGTCAAACTTTTCTGCGAGCAGCTGCTGGCTGGTTTCTACCCCACCTTCCACCACAGCAATGTAAGCGGGGTCGAAGGTTTTCTCGATGAGGTCAGTGACGGCGCGAGAGGTGTTGGGGGCAATTTCCGAGGGTTTGAGTACCGCGCAGTTGCCGGCGGCGATCGCGCCGACTAAGGGAGAAATCATCAGCTGGAACGGGTAGTTCCAAGGGCCCACAATCAGGACAGCGCCCAGAGGTTCTGGATAAATGTGGGCGGAGCCCGGGAATTGGTCGATGGGTGCCGGGACTTTCTGGGGCTTCACCCAAGATTTGAGGTGTTTGAGGGCGCAGTTAATTTCTGTAATGGATGCTATTTCAAAATACGCCTCGTACTCCGGCCTGTTCAGGTCAGCCTTGACGGCTTCAACAATGGCGGTTTGACTGTCGAGAATGGCTTGTTTGAGCCGCTGGAGCGAAGAAGTGCGAAAGGCGAGGTCTTTGGTTGTGCCGGAGGCAAAAAATTGCCGCTGCCGCTGGATTATGTCTGAGACCGGCGTTTGATCTAACATGCTTGTTCTCCCTTGCCTAATTGTACCCGCACTGATATA
>JALOOK010000456.1 GCA_025454445.1 Oscillatoria sp. Prado101
GTGCTTCAAAACGCTACAGTTTGGTTTTAAATTTAGTTGGATATTTCAGAGGTCATCCCACCTGTTCGATATAAATCTTGACAATATTTAATCGAATTTAACGCTTTGAAAATCCAACCTTCTAAGCAAAGATGCATCTGATTTGGTTGTACGCTAATTCAAGTCAAACATACTGTTCAATTCATACAATATTTAGGATCTGAAAAATGTTCACTGCGAACATTGGAGCGTGAGCTTCTGGCAAGAGTGGTAGGAAATTATATAACGGATTTGGCGAACCGGCGTTCTTGAGGTAAACCCCCACCGCCCAAACAGCAAGATTGCCAGAGCGCCGGTAAGCACAGGCTCGTCGGCGCTCCGCCGCTGACCCACCTGTCTCCTGGCACCGGCAGTGTGCCGGTGCGAACCACAGCAGGACTTTTACGGTTGTTTACAGCTCCGCGAGTGGCTAAGGAAAGTCCGCAACAAAACTTTATTATTGCGCCTTTGTATCGTATACTACGCCAGAGTCAACAACAAGGAGTAAAGACTAAAATGTCGGAGTCCAGGCAGCCTCTGACAGTTCCCAAAGAATTCCTCGGGCCTCCCGCCGACTGGAATCCCACGCTACTGATGTTTCTAGCGGCAGTCGCCCTTACGCTGAGCTCCCACCTCGGCTTCTGGCTGGGGAACTGGCCACACTGGTGTTGCTTTTGCATCAATACGATCGCCCTGCACATGGCGGGGACGGTGATCCACGACGCTTGCCACAACGCGGCCCACCCCAACCGGGTGGCCAATGCCCTGTTGGGGCACGGCAGCGCCCTGATGCTGGGCTTTGCCTTTCCCGTGTTTACCCGCGTTCACCTGCAGCATCACGCCCACGTCAACGATCCGGAAAACGACCCAGATCACTTTGTTTCCACCGGCGGACCCCTGTGGCTGATTGCGCCTAGGTTTTTTTACCACGAGGTGTTTTTCTTCCAGCGGCGTTTGTGGCGCAAGTGGGAGTTGCTGGAATGGTTTTTGAGCCGGCTGTTCCTGGTGACGGTGATCTATATCGCCTGCCAGCACGACCATTTGGACTATCTTCTCACCTATTGGGGATTGCCCTCATTAGTCGTCGGGCTAGCGCTGGGACTGTTTTTTGACTATCTACCCCACCGGCCCTTCCAAGAGCGAGATCGCTGGACAAATGCCAGAGTTTACCCCAGCCCGATTCTCAATATCCTAATTGGGGGGCAAAATTACCATTTAATCCACCATTTATGGCCCTCTATTCCCTCGTATAACTACCAGGCTGCTTACTGGGCGACCAAACCCTTGCTAGACGCCAAAGGCAGCCCCCAAACCCTAGGGTTGCTGGAAAAAGAAAGTTTTTGGAGTTTTGTTTATGACGTTTTTATAGGAATTCGCTTCCACCACAACTCCCACCACAACGTGCCGGCGCAGAAACAGCTGCGCCCTTAAAACCCAATATGTATAGCAGCAGATCATATTGGGAACAAACATTAAGGCAGCGCATGGGGCATGACATTAATGTCCTAACCCCGTAAAAGGTAGAAACCCGGTTTCTTTAAGAAACCGGGTTTCTGGACCCTCACAGATTTCACAAATCATTTAGAACCGCTATAAGTGATGGGACTGAACAACCGGCGGCGCGGGAGGAGCCGGCGTGAAACCCCAGTCGGGTCGGAGATTTTTCGCTCCCCGCAGATAGGGGTGGTGAAACTTGGGGTGGGACGCGGGAACATTAACGTGGATTAAAAATCGGATGCAGCGCTCTAGACTCCCCTCGACGTGCATTTGCTGAACGTCCAGCAGGGGCACGTTGTTCCAGCCCGGTCGCGACCGGGCGATCGCCGCAGGAAAGATAGCATCTAAATCGCGAGTGACGGAAAAAGTGACGCTAATGATTTCCTCGGGATCGATCTGATTCCAAGCTTCCAGTTCGTCCAGGAGTTCCGTCACCGCTTCTCGAATCGCCCCCACCGTATTTGCCTCGGCGGTTGTTGCGCCGCGAATCGCCCTAACTTTCCAGTCCACGCCAAGAACCTCCCTTGTTTCCATAGCTGTCAGCACGCCCGCTCAAGCTGAAAGCTTGTGCGATTTGTAACTCTCACAACCATCTTAAGCTGACGGCTGACAGCTGAGTGCTAAATAGAAAATTAAGGCCGGTACATCCACAAGGGCTGGCCACTTGTAGACAGTTCAAACTCTATCCAGTCTGTGCCGGCACTCAGGGAGGATGTGATTTGGCTCTTCCCCATCAACCGGCTCAGCAGGGGTTTGCGCTCCTCAATTGTAAAAACCGGCGTTTTTTCCGGGTCGAGTCCTGCGAGTTCCGCCGCCCAGCGGCGGGCGTCCTCTTCTGTTCCCAGCCGGTCAATCACCCCCAGCTCCAGGGCTTGCTGGCCGGTAAAAATCCGGCCATCGGCAAAACTCCTCACCGTTTCTACCGCCAGGTTGCGAGCTTCCGCCACGGTTTGCACGAACTGCTGGTAGCTGGTGTCAATCATTTGCTGCAGGATGTCCTTTTCCTGGTCCGTCAGCTCCCGGTCAAAGGCCAAAATGTCTTTGTAGGGGCCAGATTTAATCACTTTGAAAGATATGCCGACTTTTTCCAGCAGGCGCTCGATATTATTGCCCCGCAGAATCACGCCAATGCTGCCGGTAATCGTGCCCGGGTTGGCCATGATGTGCTCGGCTCCCATGCCGATATACACGCCCCCAGACGCCGAGATATTCCCGAAGCTGGCCACGATTTTGGTTTTTTCTCGCAGGCGCTTTAAGGCGCTGTAGATTTCCTGAGAATCGCCAACTGTACCGCCGGGACTGTCAATCCGCAGCAGCAAGGCGGGAAAGCGTTTCTCTTCTATTGTTTTGAGGGCTTCTAGCACCCGCTTGCGGGTGCTGCCGGCAATGGCACCGGTGATTTCAATCCGCGCAATTTGTTTGCGAAACTTGTTAAATGGCCAAATCATGGGCTGTCAAATCTGGGCTGTAGCCGAGGCTGTCTGTAGTTTGAGATTTTCGATCGTTCAGCTTGTCGGGTGCGTTCCCTCGCAGTGCGGCACCCCACTTCTGTGGCGCTCACTTCTATCTTAGGCCGGCGGCATCCGGCAGCAGCAGTGCCGGTTTCGAGAGCGCGTAACCGGCACCACTTAACTTCTTAACAAAAATACACAATTTGATGTAAAGATAGAACATAACTCACCGCTGACAGCAATTTTGGCCGCAGAGCGATGGCCTCAACACGCCCAGACCCGGGCTTACTTCCCTTAGAGCTAAAACCCATGCAGCAGCTAAAACTGACTGAATCGAAACACCCTTTCTCTTGGGCCCTACTGATCGCGCCGTTTTTCCTGTGGGGAACGGCAATGGTGGCCATGAAGGGCGTTATCCCGCACACGACGCCCCTGTTCATGGCGGGGGTGCGCTTGGTGCCCGCCGGCATCCTGGTGGTGATGGCCGCAGCCCTGCAAGGCAGACCCCAACCCAAAAGCTGGGCGGCGTGGCTGTGGGTGGCCCTGTTCGCCCTCGTGGATGGGGCGATGTTTCAAGGCTTCTTGGCAGAAGGATTAGTCAGGACGGGCGCGGGTTTGGGCTCAGTGATGATCGACTCCCAACCCCTGGCGGTGGCCATTTTGTCGCGGTTGCTGTTTGGGGAGCACATTGGCCTGTGGGGCTGGCTGGGGCTGGCGGTTGGCGTCTCGGGCATCAGTCTGATTGGCTTGCCAGACGAGTGGATCTTCGGGCTGCTGCGCGGAAACCCAGTGCCGGTGCAAGCCGGTCTGGAGCAGCTGTTCCAGAACGGACAGTGGCTAATGCTGCTGGCGGCGCTGTCAATGGCAGTGGGAACGGTTATAATTCGGGGAGTGTGCAAGCACGCTGACCCCGTTGCCGCCACCGGCTGGCACATGATTTTAGGCGGGCTGCCCCTGTTTGCCCTCTCCGCTGCCACAGAAAGCCAGCAGTGGGTTAATATCGACCTGTCGGGGTGGGCGGCGCTGGCTTACTCCACAGTCTTTGGCAGTGCCATTGCCTATGGCTTATTTTTCTACTTTGCCTCCACCGGCAGCCTCACCAGCCTCAGCTCTCTCACCTTCCTGACTCCCGTCTTCGCCTTGCTGTTTGGCAACTTCTTCCTCGCCGAAGTCCTCAGCCCCCTGCAATCCGCCGGCGTCTGCCTCACCTTGGCCAGCATCTACCTGATCAATCAGCGCGATATTATAGCACAAAAACTGAAAATTGGGGGGAAAGTTAGCGATATAAATCCCTCTGCCGAAACAGCAGCCACAGAGAGCCAGCGGCTGTTGCCACAGTCGAAGGCCAAGCCTGTGGAAGTGCCGGTAGAAGTCCGCCTCAGGGAATCTGAAC
>JALOOK010000047.1 GCA_025454445.1 Oscillatoria sp. Prado101
CTTTTCCCGACAGCGCTGAAACATCGGATACCATAATGTCTTGGCCGCGAGATAGCTGCTGCACCCACCAGATAAATTGGGCCGTATCCAGTTCCTGAAGGCCAGCGATCTGCGGTGGGGTTCCCGGAGCGCACCACTCATGGGTGTTGTGGGCCAGGGTGAAGTCCCCAGAGAACTCGAAGATGTAAGCCCGATTGGCGGCGACGGCTTCTGCGAGTATTTCCAGGACTTTATTGAGTGAAACCTGCCCCAAAAAGAACAATCTGGAGATGTGCGCCACGGCTTCTTCGATCCCCAGACGGTGGCGCTGCGCCTCTCGATCCTGTACGCGGCTGGTGATTTCTACCAGTATCAGGCCAATACTTTTGAACTCTCCCTCCTCGTCTTGTATGGGAAAAACAGAAGCTTGCCACCTACTGCGGGCAGACAGGTCAACGCCGGTGTGCAACTCGGCGTTGAGGGCGGCAGCGCCGCTGGCCAGCACCCCCTGCAGCAGGGGCTCCACAGCCGGTGCCAGATGGGGCAAAACTTCCCTGAAGGTTTTGCCGAAATAAACTGCTGCCGCCGCGCCACTGACAGCGAGGAGTGCCTGATTGACTTGAGCGAACCGCAGCTGTTTGTCCAAGATCGCCAGCCCCACAGGAGCGGAGGTGAAAAATGCGTTCAGGCGTTCCTGCAGCTTGGACATTTGGCGCTCTAATCTTTTGTTGGCCGTAATGTCTTTGGCGAGGGCGAACCACCCATTTTCAGTTGGCGTCGCCTTCCAAGACAGCCACCGGTACAGGCCATTTTTATGGCGGTAGCGATTTTCAAACTGGCAAACTTTGCCAGCCCCGCACTGTTCAATCGCTCTCAATGTGGTTTCGGCGTCATCCGGATGCAGGAAATTAATCCAAGGCTCCGAGAGAGATTCCAGTGCCGTCCATCCCAGAAGATTTTCCCACTGCCCGTTCAATTTATGGAAATAACCGTCACTGCCAATCCGGCAAAATAAATCAGATGACAGTTCAAAATAGGCTTCTATTTACGATTCTGTCAGGTTTGTTTCTGTCATCGCTTTTCTTTCTTTTTGATATTTTTCCATAGCTGCCGTCTATAATTACCATTTCTAAGCATTGATTACCTGATATCACCGTCAATTGCTCTCAGGCTTGCGCTTTTACCCCGTAAAAATTAAACAACCAAAATTTGGGGCGCAGCACAACCTGTATATTCAGTCCCCAGCCCGCTGGTGCTGAGTGGGGATTAAAGGTTCCGCAAGGGGGGAGCGTTCAGGAATGATTGCAAGCTTTGGACCTCCAGGTATTGACCAGTGATAAAAAAACCTCTGCCCCCACCAGAAATGAGATTGTAATGGAATTGGTTAAGGTAAAAACTGGGCAATCAAAGCGGCTTCTGAGAATTTATTTGAGAGTGAGAGGGGCCCACTCTCCCGGAGTCAGAGGGGCGGCGGTTGGGGATATGGCTTGACAGCGCCGCCGCCCCCTAGCTTGCACTGGATGCTGCAGTGCGATTATCTTTATTAATTATGGGGCAGTTGACAGCAGATCCCCACCCCTGGTGAGGAGCACATATGCCTATGGGCGAGTGCGCCTGACATCGGGGCACGGGCGAAGCCCTATCCCGCCGCAAGGCTAGAGCCAGATGGCCACGATTGCCTCAGGCTTGTTTGAGTCGGGGCGAAGCGTGTTTCTGGACATAAGCCCTGCTATGGGCAAGGCTTCCGAGTGGGTAAGACCTGCTTTGGGCTGCAAAACCAAGCAAAAGTCGGTAGTGGCTGGAAATGTTTTTCCGATTGGGTGATACCTGGACAAGTCAGGGGAGGTGACATTGGCTCTCGGGCCCAAAGTAGAGGCTCAAAAGACCGCACAAACGTCCTTTCCTAGCAGTCCAGACAGCGACTCGCGGCACCGGTGCCGCGACCTATGGCCATTTGAGTAAAGTTTAAAACCACAGGAAATTAAGGCGTGCATGATTGCGAATCGGCAACCTGAGCACTGGCTGCCCGGGCGTGAGCGTCTCATTGCAGCTAAAAGAGCGGAGTACACCTAGCAGGGCCCAACTGTCCCTACTGGGGGAATTACTCTATCTAGCCGGAGGAGGCTTCAGACGCTGGCGCTTCGGGCTTTGGCTGTGGTGCTGATTGCGGCTCGGGTTAAATTTGCCGTTCCGTTGGCAGGTTCAAGAAATCGGCTTTTTGGCTTTTCAGGACAAAACCCTTAAATTTGGGCAATAACCCGGTCGCTCTCCTCTCTCTTGATTCGGGCTTTAACCCCGCCGCTGATTGGCATTCACCCGCCTTTGCCACTTTTTTTTGCTATCCATTCTTTGACTCACACATGAACTTTTCCTAAGAAGTTTATGTAGGTAGAGCCTGGCAACTCCAAACCTTAAGGTAAATCAGGCAAATCTTTATGAATACTAATGAACTTGTGAGTGCTAATGAACTTTTGAGTCGTCACGCACAAGGAGAGCGCGATTTTCCCGGAGTTCAGTTGCTCCGGGCTAACCTGTCTCAGGTGAATCTGAATCGGACAAATCTCAAGAGGGCCAATCTCAGGGGGGCGAATTTAACGATGGCTAAACTAATCGCCGCTAACCTGGGTGAGGCCAATCTGAGTGGGGCCAATCTCTCTGGAGCGACTCTGATTGAGACAGCCCTCAACCGATCAGCGCTGACTGGGGCCATCCTCAGGAAGGCGGACTTGAGTGGGGCTAATCTCGGCGGCGCGATTCTGCACCGCGCCGACCTCAGTCAGGCCATTCTCACCGGCGCTACCTTGGTGGGCGCAGATTTGACTGCAGCCAACCTGACCGAGAGCACGCTCAGTGGGGTTTCTTTGAGTCGGGCCACTCTCACCGGCGTCACTGGCTGCGCGGTGAACTTGAACCGGGCTGTTCTCAGTGAGGCCAATCTCACCGGGGCTTGCTTGACTGGGGCCGGTCTGATTCGGGCCTACCTGAATCGGGCTTGCCTTAGGAGTGCGAATCTGGCTGAGGCTGACTTGACTGAGGCTTCTTTGCGGGAAGCTGACCTGGGCGGCGCTAACCTCAGCGCCGCTAATCTCAGCGGGGCGGATCTGAGTGCCGCCACTGTTAATGACGCTAACCTCAGGGCGGCTGACTTGCGTTTGGCCAATTTGAGCCGGTCGAATCTCAGCGGGCTTCAGCTCACCGGCGCAGACTTGAGCGGCGCTGAACTGAGCAAGGCAGACCTGCGGGGCGCTAATTTAAGTGGCGCTAACCTGTCCGGCGCTTGCCTGGTGGAGGCAGATTTGCGCGATGCTAACCTTCAAGGGGCCAACTTGGGGGCCGCCGGCTTGCTGCTGGCCTGCCTCCGGGGAGCCGACTTGAGTGGGGCCAACCTGTCTGAGGCTAACCTCATCGGAGCCAACCTCAGCGGCGCTTGTTTGAGTCAGGCATTTCTCGCTGGGGCCATCCTGCCGTCCGGCACCACTCACTCTTAGTTGCGCCTGCTGCTCTCCAGCCAGAGCGGCCAGCCGGTGGGCTGCGGAACAAGGTCGCTCTGGGGATTCGCCAGAGGGCCCGCTGTTTTCTTGTTCCTTCTTCTCTCACCCACAGTCCTTGTTGGGCTATAAATTATAGCATTTTTGCCACCGGCACCCCTCTGACCTGGGCACCGCCGGCGGCTTTTTTTCTCAACGGCCCCCCGGCCCCCACTGGCTGCGCAACAAAACTTAACAAAAATTTAACTGGGGAGCGGTTTAGAAAGTTTCGTTTCGGCTTGAGCGCCTGTTGAAACCGTGATACAATGCAAAAGTTTGCGATCTATTCGGGTGGAGTGTTACGGGCAGAATGAAACAAATGGGAACCCATCTGGTTGTTGATGCTTGGCAGTCTCCTGGCGAGCTTCTCAACGACCCTGAACGCATCCGCCGCGCCTTGTTAGATGCGATTTCAGCTGGAGGCGCTACTCTCATTGACCTGTGTGTTCATCAGTTCAGTCCCCACGGAGTGACGGCAACAGCTACTTTAGCTGAGTCCCATATCGCCATCCATACGTGGCCTGAGTATGGCTATTTTGCCGCCGACCTGTTTTTCTGCGGTGCGGGAGAGCCAAAGCGGGCGATGCACATACTCAAAACTGCCCTGCAGGCTGGGCAGGTAACAATGAGAGAGATTCCGCGTGGGTTCGATAGCGAAGCAGGACGCGACAGCGTCCTTCCAGCGATGGGTATGGAAGAGCCTGTTTATAAGGAGCAGGTTGTGGGCCTTCCCCTGGAAGCTGGAGTCCGGGGATGAGAGGGAAGGTTTAGGCATCTTTTTGAATTTGATGTCTGATCTGGGTTGGGGTTTGGCGTTCAGCCAATTCCCAACCTTTTTAAGCAACAAGAAACAAAACTACTTCCAGCTGCGAGATACCTGCTCAAATTCAGCTTCTAAAAGTTGAATCAACTGTTGATTGCCCTGTATTATGGCCACTTCCAGCCTTCGTTCTATGTTGCGGCAAAGATTGTTGTAATGGATCTTAGCCAGGTCTTCGTGAAGCGCAAGACGAGAGGCGGGATTGACTTTTTTTACGCTCTCGCTGCCGGTGTGACTGGTGAGAGCTCGCTCCCTCAGTGAGCGCAAGAGTTGAGGCACTGGTATGTGTCGGGGATAGCGCAATTTGCCATTGCTCCCCCAAAATTGGCCTGTGGTGTGGCCATCGCTGGTATCCAGGGGGTGCCGGTATTCTTCGTACCTGATACCGGGATAAGAGAATTCCATAGATTTGACCTCCTGCGATCTGGTTGAGAAGTGAGAGAAATTTTTCTGCTATTATTCGTACCCTGAACGCGCTGGCCGATTTGGATACCTGCGCTACAAAAACCCGGGTTCCGGTGCCGGCGCTACAAGGGCAGACAAATGAGTGAAAAATTCTGTAACTTTAGATACCATTAGCAGAATATCCTGCCGGCAGCCCCCCAGAGGTTAAGAGCCGGTGAGGATTAATTTAAATTTTATATAATCCAGAAACCGGTTTTCTTTGAGAGAAACCCGGTTTCTCAAAGAAACCGGGTTTCTGGCACCCTGTTGAGAAACCCGGTTTCTCAAAGAAACCGGGTTTCTGTCAGGGTTTCTGGCACCCTCACTTACCAGCGGTAATAGCGATAGGGATCATCCCCAAGGTCAAAGTCTGTGCGGTAATCGGGGTGATACAAACTCACCGGGTTTGCAGTGCCGGTTGTATCAGCTTGCCCAGAAGCAGCCAGCTGGAAAAAGCGGCTGTCAGCTTTAAAACTCGCACCCATATTCGCCAAAATCTGCGCCAGCGCCCGTGTTTGCCGCCAGCGCGTATAGCGAAAATAAGTATTAACATCCGCATTCAAACCATCCGGGTCAATCTGCGAGAAAATCGCCACACCCTTCCCCGAAACCGCCCGACTCAAAAGCCCGTCAGCCGCCACCTCACCGCCAGATTCAATCAGCCACGCATCCATTGGAGCACGAAGGCGCAAATCAGAAGCGCTCAAACCGCGAGCTTCCGCCCAAGAAGGCACCTTTAAAGAACCGCCGAAATTCTTCACCTCCCGCACGCTAATTCCCAAAACCGCCTCAGGTAAGCGGCGCGGCAAGAAAAACACCTTGCCACCGGCACTCAAATACCCGCGCAACTCCTGATCGCTGACAAAAGCCTCCGCACCGACAATTACCAGACCGGCATCATTTGCTATAGCATTTGCCCGCTGGTAAACCAACCCCAGCCGGTCCAGCTTCGCCGCATCCGCATCGCTGCCAATCAGAACAGTTTTGCTGGTAATTGGCGTCAAAACAGCCGTTTGGGCGTAATCCACAATCTGCCTTGCCAGCGAAGCCGCCGCTGGATCGGAAGACACATGATCTTCCAAATCCAGCGCATTCCAAATCAGCCGCCCCTGGCCATAATCGAGTTCCATCAGCGGCGTGTAAGCCAAATCGAACTCCGACTCCAAAATTGGTCGCCACCCACTCAAGTGCGGCTTCTCCACCGGCGCACTGCTGACAGCGCCCCGATTCCCCCAGTGCCAGCCATACCAAGGAACGCTGTAAGGGTTGAGCTTCACTCCACCGTTGAGCGTGTTGGGATAAGCTTCCACCAGCGTACTCTCCCCCGTCCAGTCCCGCAAATCCAGCTCGTCCAATCCCCTCACAGCCGGATGAGTCGCCTCAACTGGGAAGACGCGGCGGCTGAGGTGCGGTGCGACGCGAAAGCCGAGAGCGCTGCGCATCCATTCCGGATTTTGCGTGAAAACAATCGCTCTGCCGCCATTGCGGACAAACGCTTCCAAACTGCCTGGTAACTTGTTCCCTCGGGAGAGCGCTTCCCGACCGATGGCCAAAACACCGGCAGCCTGGGAGCCGTCCCACGGCACCACAGTGTACCCCAGTTGCTGCAGCATGCGGGCGGTCTTGCCAGCGGGGTCAAAAACTGCGACTGTGGAATTTTCAGTTGAAGGGGCTGGTGATTTCTCGAAGACGCGGAAGGCAAAGTTATCCTGATACTGGCATTTGTCAAAACGAGCGGTGAGGCGAATTTCTCCATCCACCTTTTCAGTTGCCAGTTTTGCCGGCAAATTCACCTCCAGCGGAAAGAATAACGTTTGCGCCGTCTCAATACTTCCGGTTTTCGAGCCAGTCGCCACCGGCTTTCCGCCGACGAACACCTCCCAGTTAAAGGAAAACTCCTGCCTCGCTCCGGTATCGTTAATCAGCACCACCTGCTTTTGCAGTTTCTCTCCCGCCACAAAACTGCGGTCTTTCGCCGCCGGCGCTGACTGTGGCCCAGCAATCCAAGCCAGAGTCGGGCCATTGTTTTGCAGGATAGCCCTGCCGCCCGGGTGGATAATATTCGCTTCCATCTGGAAAGAGTGCCATAAAGACTTGCGCACCTTCGGGAGATACACGCCGCGCCGGTCGGGCTTAAACGGGCCAATATCCACGGTCTGCCTGCCGGCATCCGAGACTTGCCACCCGTGTCCGCTGCTCCAGGGAACCATGCCGCCGGTGATGCCAAAAGTCCGCCAGCTGCGCCAGGTGTTGGTGCTGAAAAGCTCCTGCAACTTCTGGAACGCTGGGGCAAAATCCAGTGCTTCGTTTCCCTGCCAGTTGCGGTACTGCTGGTCTTGGACAAACAGCTCGCGGATTTTTTGCCGGTAGGCGGGAGTTTCTAGCTCGTAAGCCTGCTTGCCGAAATAAATAGCGCTAAACTCAGTCATCAGCGGTTCGCTGACGATGGCATTGCGAAAACCGTTTCGGCCCCGCATCATTGTTGTGTGCAGGGGAGTGCCGAACTCCACCACCATGTAGGGCATGTCACCGTTCTTTGCCCACTCCGACAGCCACTCTTCCCGCTCTTGCAGGGGAATCATATTTAAATAAGAGTTGAGAGCGTAGACATCGCCCACCGGCCCTCCTTGGTGTACCAGCACGGGGCGCGTCGGGTCATACTGTTTGATAATCCCAATAGCTTGCTCGGCGATCGGATACACATTCTTCACCCGCCAGTCTCCGTTCTTTTCCAGCTGGCCTTCCACCTTTTTTTTGCCGATTCTCAGGGGATTCTGGTCATCGCCGTGACCGAAGGCGTTGGGGCTGTTGGCCCACATCAGAATTGAGGGGTGGTTGCGATAGCGGCGCAGTTCTGCCAGCATTTGCGTCTCCCAGCGCTGCCTGTCTTCCAGGTTGCTCCACCCTTTAGGGAAGGCGATCTGAGACATGCCCACAGATGGCCCGATCAGGGGGAAACCTTTGAGGTCGGCTCGCTCGGCGAACAGTTCGCGGAAGTGCCACTTGCCGCGTTCGTAGTGGTTCCAGGGCCACATTTCGGCGATGTTGAAGCCGGCCCACAAATAGCCGTCAATCATCCGGTCTTGGACTTCTGTTACCCCCACCGCCCAACCTTGCCACTCATCCTGGTGCAGCACCGGTCGCAGGCGAATTTCCTTGCCGTTTAAGTAGAATTTCCGCCCTTCAATCCAGAATTCGCGGAAGCCAAATTGCAGGTCGTATTCGTCGTCAATGCCGCTGCCTTTGACTTCCAGGCGCAGGGTGTACAAGTTGGGGCTGCCAATGTCCCAGAGGCGGGGATTGGGCCAGTCCCAAGTTACTTGTAGGGTTTGGGTTGGTTTGGCTTCCACGCTGGCGGTGGCGGTGAATGCACGCTCGACTTGGCCTTGGGAGTCAAGCATTTTGGCGGTCAGTTGAACGGTGCCGGCAGAAGTGACGGAAGCCAGTTCAACGTCTAGTTTGAGTTGGTTGCGCCTGGTGGAAGGTTGAACAAATACGTCGCTGACGCGGGGGCCGGCAGGGAGGCTCAGCAGTCGCACTTCGCCAATTAATCCCCGCGATTCCAGGTTGGCTGCGGTTTTGTACACCTCGTTGGGCCCCATGATTACGGTTTTTTCTGTTTCGTTGCTGGCGGCGGCAACCAGCAAGCTGAGAGCAGCGTCGGAACCCGGTTTGACGGCTTTAGTGATGTCGGCTGCGCCATAGGGCCAGTTTATTTGGCCGCACTGGATGCCGCTGACGTACACGAGGGCATCGGTGCTGAGTCTGCTGATATCGAGCACTACTGTTCGCCCTTGCCAGTCGGCTGGGATGGCGATCGTGCGCTGATACCAGGCTTTGGAGAGCTGTTTGCCGTCGAAAGAGTCCCACTCTTTGCCGGTGCCGCGAGAAATCAGTCCCGGCACGGATTGGTGCTTCTCGCGCTGCCAGTCACCCGGCACGGAGATGGAACCCCAGCCGTCTTGTGGGGGCGACTCTTCTGAAGGGCCAATTGCGGGGATAAATTTCCACACTCCGTTCAGGTAGATTTCGCCGCGTTTGCTATTGGGCATTTTGGCTGGCACCTCGATTGTTTTTGTGCTTACAGGGATTGCTGGACAATTTCCAGTGCGACTGTCTTTAAATGCGCCGGCAGCGCAGGCGCAGATAGTGACTGTCAGGAGAAATATTCCCAGGCGTTTGGCAAGTTTACTGTTCATAACGCTACATTGATTGGAGCGTTTTGTCAAGACCGCCGGTTATTTGATCTGCCATTATTTGAGTCTCCTACTATTGCAGTTTACCACTCTCTTGGTCTATCATTTGTTTGGGAAAAAAGAAAGCTGGTTTATCTAAGTGGCCATGCAGGTTATTTTGGCACCTTAAGACCCGCCTTAATGAGTAATATTGCTGATTTACAGAAGGCTTTTTATATGTAATTGTCTGCACCGACATGTCATATAAGTTTCAACGCCAGAGAGTATATAGCAGTAGCGACTTAGGGCGCGGAAGTAGGACATCTGTCTCAGATGTCCCTGTCCCTACTAGCAAGTGAGATGCCCTGTCCTAAACTAACTGTGTGCTGCCATACTTCCGCAAAAACAAAATGGAGTAGCCGCCACTTCGGATCAGCAATATATAGCGTTTCTCAGTTGGATGAACTATGACCCAGAAACCCGTTTTCTTTAAGAAACCCGGTTGATCAGTACCTCACTAATATGAGAAAGGCTATAAAAGCCTTCATCAGGTTTTAATTCCTCTGAAAGCATCAATGCGATTTTTGATCGGCTTAAACCGATAAATTGGTAATAGCCAGCGTCCTACTAAACTCATTGCTATGTACTTAAATGAATAGCGAGAAAGATAAGCCGGATTTTCCAGGGAACAAGGTTGCGGGGAATAAGTATGTGCTCCCAACGGTGCATATTCTGGATCGTGCCAATAATTAATTTTGCGAATCGGATCGAGCTTATCATTGCGCACACCCGGTACTTGATGGTCGAGGGAGAATAGTTAAGCAGGGATTTAATACTCGTAAACCCGCTTCAATTGCCCTCTGACAGATAAATAAATCACAGCCTTGAATGCCGAGTTGGTAATTATTTTTAAACGGTGATAATGGTGTGCGAAAAATCCAACAGTCATGGGAACCTGCAGCAGCAATATTAAACAGTTTCCAGCCCCCCCCTTGGTGGGTTCATATCGAGAAACTGTCCAAAACTCTCCATATTTAATTTCTTCCGCTCTGGCCAAGTTACTGTTTTCATCAAAGTAAATATCCCCATTAACAAGAATGGCAATATCATCTTTTTTCCAGGTTTGGGCTGCTGCGATTAAATCCGCATAAGTTGATCGATGATTGACCGGAATAATTTCTAATTTTTTATGACAAAATCCATCTAAGTAGCCATAACCTTGTTCTCGATCTTTAACTTCAAACAAAACTTTGATGGCTTCTATATAAGGATGTGCTAGATTTCTCTCTAGACAAGTAATAAATTCTTGAGCGCGTTCAGGTTTAGTAGGTGTATAAAATGTTGTTAGCAAAATAGCCATAAACTCCCTCCCTTACGATTATTTAGATAGGCGAATCATTCCGGGTTGCATTTTTTAGTGAAAATTCAGAGAAAGCCAGGTTTTCCGGCTCTGCTTTTACCGCTGCGGTCGCTTTTGGCCACTTTTCGGTCAGGCTTGCTGGCCCTTTCGGGCCCCCTGAGGGCCATCCCCTCGGCTTCCAGTCACGTTCCGCAAATATGGATATTGTGCGGCATGACATTAACATTTTCGACGCAATCTTGGTATTTTTTAAGATTTCGCCTCAGATTGATCGGGGGACAGGGTTTAGGGGGTAGGGGCTAGGGGTTAGAAATGAGGAATTTGCGGAGTCATGCCAGAAACCGGGTTTCGCCGAAGAAACCCAATTTCTGCTCTCCGCCAACATAGAAGCGCCGCCTCCCACAGAAAGGGGACAAGAAAGTTTCCTCAGCGCTTCAGGAACATAGGGCGCACTACAAAATAGCCGGCACCAAACGCGGAGAGTACGATCGCCAACAGGAAAACGATTAGCCACACTCCCGCCATATCGGAAGCCCGCTGTGGTTTTGGTCCGCGACTGGGGCGGATTTCTTGCTGTTCTGTAAACAGTCGCTCTGACAGGGCTGATCTGGGGGGGTTAGAATCCGCAAAGGGAAAAGGGGCGCTTGTCTCGTTCCCGGTGCCGGCGATCTCAGAGATGCCGGCTGGTGTGCTCTGGCTGGGGTGAGGGGGCTCTATCCCCACTGCCTGGTTGGGTGCCGGTGGTGGCGGTGGCATATTCGGGTTGAACGGCGGTAATGTGTTTTGAATCTGCTGCAGGCGGTAGGCGATCTGAATAACTTTGTCGATTTCCTGGCGCAACTGCTGGTTTTCTCTGGCTAAGTGCAGGTTTTGGGCGTTGAGAGCCTCCATTTGGGCTTTCATCGCTTCTAAGTCTGCCGTCACTTGCCGGTAGACGGAAATGGGTACAGAAGGGGAGTAGCTGTTGGTTTCGTTTGGCATGGGATTGCCTGAGGCAGTACCATTTCGCATAGTAGGCTCGGTATTTAGATTCAAGGGCTGAACTTAAGCACAATTGCTTTCAGGGGGGCGTGACTGTAGGAAATCCTGACTCAGATTAGAACAACCATAGCTGCTCTCCGTCAAGAAATTGTCTAAAAAATTCATAAATATCTTTCATATTAGCCGCACACCGGCAGCCCTAGCGCCAGCTAGGTGGGAGGGGCACACGCCACAGTACAGCCCGTCCGGTTGCTTGCCCTGATTTTCCACCCCTCACCCCTCACCGCCCGCACTTTGGGGTGAGGGGGGGTAAGAACAGTATCAGGAGGTGAGGGATGTCTCTGTTGTGGAGACAAGGTTTTATTGGGTTTGATCAGAGGGGAGTTGCAATAACTTGCGGGTAACATCTGCCACCCCGCCCTAATTATGGCGTCAACTGACCGATTCCTTGGTGAAATCTGGCTGAACAGCATAAAGACAAGAGCCGGTTGCCAAAAGCTGAATTTATTACTATACTAACTCAAGTTGCTACTTAGAAGTGAGTCGGGCGAGATCCCCTCCTAGCCCCCCCTTTTAAAGGGGGGGACATCCTCAAAGCCCCCCTTTTTAAGGGGGGGAAAGGGGGTATCTGGATGCTTAGACTTGGGAGGTAGCAACTTAGATTATACTAAGGGTTCATCTGTCAAGCCCCAATCTCAAATCTAAAAGCCCAAATCTATAATCGATATGAGCCACTCCCCAACCCAGCAAGATTTGCCGCCGGCACCCACCGCAGGCGCTACCCCTTCAATGAAGTACGGCGAACGCCAGATTGCCGAGGGACAACTGATAACCTTCCCCAATCCGCGAGTCGGGCGGCGCTACGATATTAACATAACCTTGCCAGAGTTTACCTGCAAGTGTCCGTTTTCTGGCTATCCTGACTTTGCCACGATCCAAATTACCTATGTGCCTGACGAGCGCGTGGTGGAACTCAAGGCGCTCAAGCTCTATATCAACAGCTACCGAGATCGCTACATCTCCCACGAAGAATCCGTCAACCAAATCTTAGATGATTTCGTAGCCGCCTGCGATCCCCTGGAAGTGACTGTCAAGGGAGATTTCTCCCCTCGCGGCAATGTCCACACCGTGATTGAGGTGCGCCACCGCAAGTAGGGTTTGGGCCACGGAACCAGGCAGCCTTACCCCCTCGCCCCTGGCGGCGAGGGGGATAAAAGGGGGTTCGCCCCTGGCGCTGTCCGCCGCTGAATTTGCATAACCATCCCCTATAAGTAGAGAAAATTAATGCCAGCGGAGAGCATTATGAACCCCACCCCCCAACTCCCTCCCCGTTCACGGGGAGGGGGAGAAAAAAAGGGGCTACCGCGTTTCCAGCCTCAGGCTAGGAACGCAGTTAGGTTGGCTCTGACTTGAAAATGTTTGTAGTTGGGCTGCACGCCCTACCAGAAAAGCCCGCAGTGGGACAAGTTATCGATTTCTCGTTCCCAGCCTGAGCCTGGGAACGAGAGAAGCGATATTCCGCTTGTTTTGGGAGGGAGTAGAGTGCGTTCCCTTGGTGAACGCACCCTACAATTTATGAAGCGCTCTCGCTCACACCGGCACTCGGCTGCGCCAGCCGGTCGAAAATTTCAATCAGTTCGCGCTCGAAGGCAACTTGCGCCCGATTTGTTCTTCCACCAACATAAAGTTGCCCGTCTTTTTCCACCGCCCAAATTTGAGAGTGGGAGAAATAGCTCATCACCACGCTCGCCATCAGCAAGGCAAAGCCGGTGTAAACAATCGGAATTCCCGGATCGGCTTTGATTTGCAAGCCGGTGCTGCCGATAAGTTCGAGGACTTTCAGCGTTACGCCGTTGACTTCTGCTGACATGCCGGCGCGAACCGTATTAACCAGCTTTCCAGAAGCATCATAAATCAGCAGCATCCCCTGCAAATCTTTTG
>JALOOK010000457.1 GCA_025454445.1 Oscillatoria sp. Prado101
CAGGGGCGATGGCGAACCAGCTTGGATGGGATTCCATGTCCGCAAAGCCGGCACTAAAAGGACAATTGCCAGGGTAATGCCGGCAATTGTCAACAAATTTGTCTTGTGAATCATTCCGCGATACTGGGCGTAAACCAGACCCCCTAAAATCATCCCGCACAAACCGAGACTAATCCCTGGCGGTAGCAGGCTGCCTAAGGCAATTAAAAGCAACCCTCCCTCAAACCCTGTAAAAGCAGCTCCCACCAATAATTCCAGCACGGGTGAAAACAGGGGTAACGGTTGTGGGGGCGCAGCTGTCGGCGCGGGTGCCGGCGCAGTTGGAGGCGCAGTTGGAAGCGCAGTTGGAGGCGCGGGTGGGGGTGCGTGCCAGCGTGGTGGTGGAGGGGGGGGACTCACCGCTGTGTCGGGAAGCCGGTCAAGCGCCTCCAGAACTTCTACAGCTTCCTGAAAGCGTTGGGAAGGCACCGGCAGCAGCATCCGGTCTAAAATATTACCGAGGCGTTCGCTTATCTGGGTGTGCCCTCTCCAGTTCCAGCGGTCGTTGTAAGAATCATATAACTCCGCTGGCTGTTTGCCAGTTAGCAAATACAGGCAAGTGACTGCTAAGGAGTACAAATCGGTTGAGGGGTAAATTTGGCGTCTAGCCATCTGCTCTGGGGGCGCAAACCCCGGCGTACCCAACACCATTGAACTTTGTAAAGATACTCCTGCTGTCACCTGCTTGACTGCGCCAAAATCTAACAGGTAAAGCCGGCCATTCTGGCGATGGCGCATGATATTAGATGGCTTGATATCCCGGTGGATAGAACCGCTATCATGCACGAAATGCATGATTTTGAGGATTTCTTTCAGCACTTCCTCAACTGAAGCTTCGGAAAAGTGTCCTTTCTCCTCCATTTCCTCGAATAAATTCAGTCCGTCGATATATTCCTGCACTAGGTAAAAAAATGCCTGTGGCTGATTCGACTGCTGACCGGGAGCCGGCTGTTCAAAAAATGCGTACAGTTCGGGGATTTGGGGATGGCTGCCGAGTCTTTCGAGAACCTCAGCTTCCCGCTCAAATGACTTTTTCACCCATTCCAGCTGGGGAAGGTTGAGATTAGCGGGGGGCTGCAACTGTTTGACGGCGCACAGTCGCCTGGTTGGAGTGCGGCGGTCCCGTGCGAGAAATGCCGCTCCAAACCCTCCGCGTCCCAGTAGCTTTAACGGCAGATAGCGATTGTCTAAAATCAGCGGCATCCCGCAGGTTATGCAATATTTTTGCTGCACCGTCTTGAGAGTGGCGCTGTCGTCTAAATCTGCAAACGAGTTATCTGGTTGCGTACAGCTAGGGCGCGTGCATGAAATTTGCATATTATACCTTATTTTCAGCAGCGGAACACTGTTGAATTCCGGCTAATTCTAGAACGCGCCGGTGGCGTTATGGGTTCGCTGGTGCAGGGGGGGCGTAGCCCTGCGTTCAGCCTGTGGGTAGAGAAGCAATTTCTAATCGCCCCTGCGGGTGAGTGGCATGTTCGCAAGCGCAAAGGTGGGATGCGCAGACTCGGCGCAGACTCGGCGGTTGGTCGCTACCGGCGCACCCCCCGGAAAGGAATTAAGGCCCGATTGCGCTGAGTGTTGCCACTGCATCTCTAAAGTCTACCATAACACCCCTACAAAATTATTTAAAAAATATTAGAAAGCAGTTTGTAAACCAGGCGAAAGAGGGCGGTAACGGCGATCGCGGACAGCCCTGCCAAAACAGCGGTCAAGAAGGCGGCACCGATGGTCAATCCACCGCGCAAGGGAGAAAACAAGACTATTGCCAGGGTAATGCCGGCAATCACCAGCAGATCCTTGCCCTCAATCAGGCGGCGGTACTGGGCAAAGACCAGCCACCCCATGATGCCGAGCCAGATGAGATAGCTAATTCCAGAAGCTGGTAGCAAACTGACGAAGGCGATTCCCAGCAAAGCGCCCTCAAACCCTGTAAACGCTGCCCCACCCAATAACTCCAGTCCTGACGGGGGGCTCAAATGCGGGCGCAGCGGCGGCGGGGGTGGTGCCGGTGGTGCCGGTGGTGCCGGTGGTGCCGGTGGTGGCGGTGGCGGCGGGGGTGCTGAAGGGGGAGCAGTGACAAGTGTCGGTAGGGAAGACGGCGGCTGGGGAGGATTGACAGGAGGTGCCGGTTGTGCTTGTCTGGGAGTGAGGGCAGCCAGCACCTCCTCAGCTGACTGGAAGCGCTGGGAAGGCGTCGGGAGCAGCATGCGGTCTAAAACCTTTGCCAAGCGATCGCTGACCCGGGTGTAGGGTTGCCAGTTCCACTGATTGCTGTAGGAATCAAACAAGTCCAGTGGGGGCTTGCCGGTCAGCAAGGTAATGCAAGTCACAGCCAAAGCGTACAAGTCAGTGGAGGGGAAAACGGTACTGCCGGACATCTGCTCTGGCGGGGCAAACCCCATAGAATAAATGCCGGTGCTGCCGCCGCGAGCCCCTGCCGCTGCCCCCACGGTCACCTGCTTGACAGCTCCGAAATCCAGTAAATACAGCCGACCATTGCGGTCGCGCATGATATTAGCCGGCTTGATGTCCCGGTGGATGGAACCGTGTTCGTGGACAAATTGCAGCACCTTGAGCATTTCCTGCAGCACTTCCAGCACATCTGCCTCAGAGAACAGGCCCTTTTGCCCCAGTTCCTGCTCTAGATTCTGCCCGTCGATGAATTCCTGCACCAGATAGAAAAACTGATCCTGCTTGCCCGTTTGTAGGCTGGGAACTTGTAAGGGAAAGAACGCCAGCAAATCTGGAATTTGGGGGTGTTCGTTGCCCAGTTCCTCTAAAACCACCGCCTCCCGCTCAAATAAGTTTTGGGCGATTTGCAGCTGTTGCGGGCTCAAGTCACCGCCCGGTTGCAACAGTTTGACCGCGCACCGGCGCATGGCGGGAGTGTAGCGATCTCGGGCTAGAAACGCCGCCCCAAATCCTCCCTGACCCAGCAGCTTTACCGGCAGGTATCGCCCGCTCAAAATCAGCGGCATGCCGCAGGCCATGCAATACTTTTGCTGCACCGTTTTGAGAGTGGCGCTGTCATCGAGATCGGCAAAAAAGTTAAGGGGGCGGGGGCAGCCCGGTCGGGTGCAAAGAATTTCCATTTTATTTCAGTCCCTGATAGGGATTAGTTATTAGCAGCCCCCGCTTTCCACGCACTAGCGGGTTTGGTAGGGGGTGCGCACTTCACCCAAATAAAAACCGCTATAATCTGCTATGGGCGAGGGGCTTTAAGGGCGACAGGTTTCCTTAAGCCTATCGCTTCTAGCCTATAGCCTAACCTCGATTAGCTGCCAGTCCAGTTGGGGGTGGCTGTCTCTAAAGAATCTGATTCTTGATAAAGAGGCGCTAGCAGAGACTTGTCCAGTCCCAGGGTGGCAAACTGGGGCAAAATTTCCCGGCTGAACGCCTCTGCCGCCTTCGACCGGTAGCGATTGGGGTTGTAAATCACCCACAGCATGCGCTTCACCACAACCTCGTCGATTTTGCTGCGGTGCAGGATACCCATCTGCAATTCCTTCTCGATGGCCGAAACGGAGACAAAGGCCGCTCCCAGACCGGCTTGCACGGCATTTTTAATGGCTTCTATCGAGTTCAGTTCCATCTCTATCCTGAGACGGCGTGTCTCAATGCCGCAGCGAGTCAGTACCTGGTCAATCACTTTGCGGATGGTCGATTGGGAGTCAAGGGTGATAAACTCCAGCTGGTAAAGGTCGTCTTTTTCTATGATCTCGATTTGAGCGAGGGGGTGAAACACCGGCAGGATGAGGGCCAGCTCGTCTTCGGCATAAGCGACTATTTTTAAAGATTCTTGCAGTTCTGCGGGAACCTCACCCCCGACTATGGCCAAATCTATCTGGCCATTGGCCACGCTCCAAGCGGTGCGGCGGGTTGAGTGAACGTGCAATTGCACCGCTACATCGGGATACCGCTGCCGGAACATGCCAATCATGCGGGGGAGGAGATAGGTGCCTGTTGTCTGAGACGCGCCCACAATCAGGGTGCCGCCTTGAAGGTTTTGCAGGTCCTCAATGGCGCGACAGGTTTCCTGGCACAGGGAGAGGATTTTTTCTCCGTAGCTGAGCAGTAGGTGTCCCGCTTCTGTAAGTTGCGCCCGCCGGCCCCCCCGGTAGAACAGTGGCACATCCAACTGCCGCTCCAGGTTTTGCACTTGCAGGCTGACGGCTGGCTGCGAGACGTAGAGGCTATCTGCGGCCCGTTTGAAACTGCCCTCAGCGGCGATGGCTTTGAGGATGCGTAACTGATCTAACGTAAAAGGAAGGTCGGACATATGGCTT
>JALOOK010000458.1 GCA_025454445.1 Oscillatoria sp. Prado101
GGGGTCGAGAAAGCGGTGGGCTTCTTCGATGGTAATCACCAGCTGGCGGGGGCGATCGTTGGGATTTTTCGTGCGCAAGAACTTCTCGGACTTGCGCACATAGCTAGCGTGAATGCGGCGGGAGATCATATTAGTCACCATCATGTATGATAGCATATCCGCGTGGCAGCCAAATTCAATCACGACATGCTTGCCGGCATCCAGGGATTTCAAAATCTGGGTGATAAAATTTCTAGACCCCTTGTCGCGTATGTATTTCAGCTCCTCCAGACGCGCGAGCTTGCGCTGGAGCGCCCCAATCGAAGCCCTGTTTCCTTTCTTTGTCTCGCAGAATTGCTGAATTTCCTCACTGCTCATTTGCAGCAGGTCACTAATCCAGGATTCGCCTAACTCGTTGCGCAGAATCAAAGCATTTTCCATAGCCACGTCCGAAATGTTTAACTCCCGCTGCACCAGGGCGATATCTTCAAACTCAATTTGAGCGTAACTCAGAAACAGTTCCTGGGCGTCGCGCACGCCGCGACTTTTTGTAGAAATGGGATCGAGGGTGTAAATTTCAACTTGACCGGGGAAAAGCTGGCGCAAACCCTTAACAATGCTGTACTGCTTGCCTTCCGAAACCGCTTCCCAGCCATACTCGGAGTGCATGTCAAAAATTAGGTTCACTGCAGCTTGCTTGCGGATAATTCCAGACAGCAGCAGGCGGGTGAGAAAAGACTTGCCGGTGCCGGATTTGCCGAATATTCCGTTGCTGCGCTCCACGAACCGGTCGAGGTCTAAGCACACCGGCACGTCCATGTCAAGGGGTTTGCCGATCGCGAAGTTGCGCCGGTAGGGATCGTCTTCCCAACCGAAAACGCAGCGAAAGTCTTCCTCGGTGGCTTCATAAACCTGGGAGAAGTGGCTGGGAATTGTCTTCACCGGCAGCAATTCCATGTCACTGCTGGTTTGCGCCTCAAACGACGCCAGCTTTGATTTTGCCGCTTTGCTCGCTTTCGACTCAAGGGCGGGGTTGCGGGGGGCTTTTGTCGGGTTCGGTGGGGTGAACATCAGCATTAGGGCGAGTTGCAGGGTGCCGTAAGTGCTGCTTCCCGCCAGAATTTCCTGGAGCAAAGTGTCGCCGGGGAGGGGGGGATCGGCGAGAATGCGGGGGCTAGAGGTTCCCAGCACCACATCGGTGAGCATGCAAAAAAACTGCGCTCGCACCCCTTGCACCACCAAAAACTTGCCCACCCGCATTTCTTCGACGGAGACATCAGGATGGAGCCGGACTTCCAACCCTTCACTGAGAGAACCTTGAATAACCGATCCCAGTGGTTTGTCTAGATTCATCGCTCTAATCTCTCAACCTTTTTGCTGATCTTACAATCAATTTTGATTGTATAGCTAGCAGAGGTAAACTGCTTTCCCCAAGGGAGACGCACCCCACTACTTTCCAGAGGCGGTTGAAGACAGTGACAGAAAATTCAAAACCCACCGGCATCTTTTGCTGCCGGTGGTATCTGAGCGAATGTAGGGTGCGTGACGCACAACCCAAGCAACCCCAAGACGCAAGTTACTTCCCCGGCGTCACGCACTCCAATCCCACTTTTCCGGCAGCGGGCGAGCCTTTGGGCTAAAGCCCAACTACAAACATTTTTAAGGCAGTCGCTATCAACTTGGCGCACCTCCATATAATCAAAACTTGTCCGGCAGCGGGCGAGGCGGTTGGGCAAAAGCCCAACTACAAACAATCCCTCTATTCTATTTGAATCGAAGTTGGCGCAGAGCCGGTGCTATCGGTGGGCGTCAGCGGTTGGCGATATTGGTAATACAGGCGATCCCGCCAGGAGAAAAACGGTGCGTACAGGGAATTATCCGCTATTTCGGGCACGCCTTTGCCTTTGAGCTTTTCTGGGATATCCAGATACGGTCCTTCTGGGAACTTGAGGAACATCGACAGCCCCGCTACGGCAAAATCTGCCAAAGTCGGTTGAGATCCCACCAAATAAGGGTTGTCTTGCAGCAGCAAGCACAGGGATTCCAAGTCTTGCTTGATGGCTTCCATCGCGGCGCTCATTGTCTCAGGTCCCGCGCCAATGCCGGTGCCTAGCGCCTTGAGCAGATCCCCCGGAACTGCTTCCACGAGGGTTCTGAGGAAATCGGGGGTTGCCGGTGGCAAAAGGGCGCTGCGCAAGCTGGCGTCAGAACTGAGGGCGGAAAACAGCAGCGTCTGACTTTTCGTCCCAATCGACTCGTCCGCCCATTCTTCCATCAGCATGCACAGCCCACGCTGTTTGTCACCGGCGGGAATCAGGGGACGGTCTGGATACTGCCGGTCTAGATATTTGGCGATTTCTGTAGAATCGGCTACAACTACATTACCATCTTTGAGCACCGGCACCTGAGGCTGACCGGAGAGCCGGTACACTTCAAGCTGTCCCACTCCCGGTGTGACTTCAATTTTCCGGTACGCCAGCCCTTTGTAGTCCAGCATCAGCCGCACTTTCTCGCTGTACGGGGACAGTTCAGATTGATATAGCTCCAGCATTTTCTATCTCCTTAAGCTTGTTGAGGTTGCCGCATAACGCTGACTTTTTATAACATAGCATCAATCGCTACATTCTACCTGTTTGACCGGCTTGCCGCGCCGGCTGGCCCCTAATCCTTTTCTTCGAGCAAAGCATTTGCTCTCTCAATGGCCTTGTCCCTCACATCCTGGGTGAGGCTCTTCATCGAGGCTGGATAGTCGTTTTGGCTCCAGGGCATTGCTCTACCTTCCTATTCTAAAGCGCAAAGCTCCCCCAGCGCTCTGGCTGGAGGAGAGTGAAAAATCCGAAACCGCAGAACGGCGGTGTTGCTATCAGGCGGCGCGGCTAGTGAACAAACCCCACAAGAACAGGACAATCATCGCACCAAGCACCGCCAAAGCAATGCTGGGCAGTGTCAGCACCCCGTAGGAAGCAGTGGCGCTTTTCACTATCAGCATTCTGCCCACCCAACCCCCAACGACAGCGCCGACAATACCGAGAATGATGGTGGCAACTATCCCGCCACCTTGGTGTCCTGGATAAATGGCTTTAGCAATTGCGCCAGCAATCAGACCTAAGACAATCCAAGCAATAATGTCCCACATGTTTTTTTCTCCTGCAAAAAAAGTTTTTCAAAAGGAATAACCGCTACCATCCCGCCCGTAAATGGTTGTGGTTGGTAGGGTGGGGTTTTTCATGGGAACCCCGCGCCCCACTCCCGTTACCGGGGTAATCAGGGCCCATGCCTGTGTTATTCAGGCTTGTTGGGCTTCAGGCACTGGCAACGCCCAGACTCACCTGTTTAACCACAAGCAACAGAGCTGCAAACTGGCCAAAGCATTCGCAGGTCTTGTCACCTAGATAACGCCGCCGCTTTTAGGGCAATGGCTGCACTAGCCCGTTTGTTTTAATCGCAGTTGTTAGCTTTGATTTTGTTTGGCACTACGTCCTAGCTTTTGATAACTTTGCCCTCAAAAGATCAACCTGGCGTTCGCACCTGCAATGTGCACTGTATTGGGTTCCATTGCTACCCTATCAATTTGCCACTGGGTTTCCATCTGCCATAAGGAATAACCTGACGTAGCCGCAGTGTTAGAGGGGCGGGTTTAGGGGTTAGGTGTTGGGGCTTAGGTGTTGGGGCTTAGGTGTTAGGTGTTAGGATAATGCACACATAATTTGCTCTTAATAATATTTAATTCCAGCATTTGTTTCAATATATTGGTCAATTATAACCAATAATTAAAGTTGTCATAACTTCACAATTAAATGCTTAAAAGCTCGCCGGCAGCCGCCGCAGCCGCAGCCGCATGCGCCAGCCCCCACTTGCTCCGAATTAGAACCGCACAGGGGTTCGCACCGGCAGCCTAAGTATTAATACTCAGGCAAGGTTGAAAATTTGCCGGCACGGTTTCCCGTGCTGAGCGGCAGGAAATGATATACAATGAAACATAAGTTTACAATTTGTAAAATTCGGGCCAAGGAAGACCAGAGAGCTATGAAGGTACAGAATCTTAAAACCTGGGGCGGAAAGCTAGCTGGCCTTGTGGCAGTTGCCGGTGCCAGTTTCTTGCTCAGCATGCCAGTTTCGGCGAAGTCCTGTAACAGCGCCAGCCAGCCTGCTTCCCCCACCTCCGCCGTCGAGGTTGAGGTAGCCGGTCCTGCAGCAGCCGCGACCAGCCCTAGCATTGTGGATATCGCGAGCAAGAATGACTCGTTCAAGACCCTGACAGCGGCTTTGCAAGCTGCCGGTTTGGTGGACACCCTGGCAGGAAAAGGCCCGTTCACTGTTTTTGCGCCCACGGATGAAGCGTTTGCC
>JALOOK010000459.1 GCA_025454445.1 Oscillatoria sp. Prado101
CATGATCCGCTACCGGACCAGGGATCTGACAAGGCTGAACGCCGAAAAATGCAAATGCGGACGTACCCTGGCAAGAATGGATAAATGTCTTGGCCGGAGTGATGATATGTTAATTATAAGGGGAGTAAACCTGTTTCCTTCACAGATTGAGACAGTTCTTCTTGAGATGAAAGAGATAAAACCTCACTACCGCATCATCGTTGACAGAGTAAATAACCTTGATACGCTTGAACTGCAGGTTGAGGTTGAAGAAGAGTTTTTCCAGGATTCAATCTGACGCCACCGCACTGCGTGAGGCTGCCGGTGGAAAAGAGCGCCTCCCCGCAAAATGCCCCACAGGTCAAAAATCAGGGTGAGCAGCGCCACCGGCAGCCGCAGGAAGTCAGGCATTCGCCGGTGCTGTCCGAGGACAAATCCCACGACTTCATTATGCGGAAAATCCTCTGCTAAGTCAACCGGCTGGCAGTTCTGGCGGATGATTGAGTAGCAGAGTGCGGAAACGGTGGATTGGAAACTCCGTGAGATGCCCAACATTTTCACTACTTCTCCAAGTTGCTACTTATAAAACCTGATTCTCCCGATCCCCCCAACCCCCCTTAAAAAGGGGGGCTTTTCTAGTCCCCCCCCTTTTTTAGGGGGGGTTAGGGGGGGATCGAAACGCGAACATTTGTGTGGCCAGCAATACAGGTTACTTCTCCACTTTTACCTTGAATTCGCCCTTCAATTTGAGAAACTGGTTGCCGGCGGTATCGTACACCCACGCCTTGATAGCGGTTTCTCCCACCGGCAGCGATTTCGCCGAAAAATTAACTGCCCATCTGGCTTTTGCGTACCGGCTGGAATTCAGCGCTTTGGCCACATCCGGACTGTCCAAGTGTATGTGCGCACTCGCGAAGAATCTTTTCTTATTTCCGTGCGATAATAGCACTAACCCCGGCTGTTCGAGCCGGTCTGGAAACACAGCCCATCCATGTGCGAGCAAACTCCCGTCTCGCTTGACGGCTGTCTTTTTGTCAGCTGGGAAGCCGGTGTCAAAGAAGCCGTATACTTGGCTCGTATCGTTAACAAACTTTATCTCTTTGGGAAATTCTCTCAGTCCTATTTTATCCAGCTTTTTTGCGAAATACTTAACCGTAGGTGCGTGGGGCAGAACCAACAGCAAGCAGTTATCCTGCGATCTCCCATCGATATAGTTGACAAGTTCAAAGCAGGTTTTAGCGTTCTGCTGGTGGATGTGCACTTGGTTGATTTGAGTCGCTATCGCCTCTCCCGATTTTGCCAAAATCACGCCCATTAAAAAAAATGCCACTCCTCTATATGCCTGACTGATCATCCCTTTCTTATCCCTCTCCTCCCGCTCCAAAAACAATCTCCCCATCTGTATGGCGGAGATTATTATAAATACGGTCGGGGTTGTGTACCTGGATATCAAAGCCGGCACTGCGCTGCCAAAGCCTGCTCGCCCTGCGGTGTTGAGGCTCGCGTAAAATACTGCAAATAAACCTAAAGATAGCCAAGGTGCGGCGGCAATCCTAAATTCTGGATCGCACTTCTTGCTGAAGAAATGAATGGCAAAAAACAGGTAGGCGCAAAAAACTATTCCCCCCACCACCGGGGCGAGATTAACAGCATACTCTGGGACTGATGAAGTTAAATAAAGATTCTTGAAGGCGGGGTAGTTGATCAAGATGTAGGGATTAATTCCCGCGACTAAGGGCGAACCCAACAGGCTGAAGAAATAGGCTCCCGCCAATAAGGGATGTTTGAGAAAGTAAAATATATCTGGATGGTAAGCCGGCTTTTGATAGCCAATCGAGTAAATCGCTGCGGACAGTGCGAACAGCGCCACCCACCCGATAAGTCTTTTCCGCTTCTGTTCGGAATTTCCGGGTAGGGTTGCTACGGTGGGGACTAGCGCTAGCCAAGAGAGCAACCCGTGGGCGGAGGAAAAGCTCGCAATAAAGCAGAAGACGGCTGCACCGGCAAGTTTTGCGACCGGCTTCCATGCCGGTGCGACTGCTAGACATATCGCAATCGCTACGCAAGCATTGATTAAAAACCAGGCGATTTGAAACCCCCACAGCCAGTTCTCCCACTGCACTAAGGAAAACACCAGCATGCAGGTGAGGAAATTGGCTAAATGAAACAAACCTTTGCCTTCTATCTCTCTTTGGTTCTCTCTTTGGTTGGCGGCTATTTTGTAGAGGGCAAAAAACGTTAAGATACCTAAAAAAACGCTGAAATATAATTCGTACCTAATGTCCCATTTTGTGGCAAAAGCTAGCGCTGTAGCGATTAGCCTTGGGAAAAACATGCGGTGTTCGTTATGCTGATTAAAAAAGTCGGCAAAGGTTGCCTTCCCTTGGCTAACTTTATTAAAAATATCTGTCCATCCTATTTCATCCCAAAATGGCAAATTTACCCCAAAGCTGGCGACAAACCACAGCAGCAGGGCGAATGGGATGAGATAGAATGTCAGGAGAAACCAGCCATCCTTGAGAATTAGTTTCATCTGTTGCTAAAGCGCAGGAATACTGGCTTTAGATTTTGACATAGGGCGGGGCACCGCCGCCGTTTTTCCCGTTTCCCAGTTTCCAAATGCAGCCGGAAATCCAATTTGTCGTAATGTGGGCCACAATCGGCACGAGCAAGTTGCCGGTGGCTACGGCGCTGTACCCCAGCGCTAGCCCCACAAGGGTGGCCCAAACGACATAAGACCACTGTTGTGGCCCGCTGAAATGCAGGATGCCGAAGCACAGACTGGTGATCACTACGGCAGTTGTGTCCATCCCCAAGTCAGACAGCATGACGCCCCGAAACAGGAGCTCCTCACTCATCCCGGGGAGCAGTCCCAGCCAGATCAGGTCTGGCCACTCCAGGGGTTTGAGCACCAAGGCCAGGTAGTAATCCGCACTCTGGCGATATGCCGGCCACAGCCGGTACACAATAGAGCTGGCGGCAGTGATGGCCAGCCCGACGCCGGCACCCCAGGGCAGCGCCCAACCCGTCGGGCTGAGCGGGAGCAGGGAGACGCTGCTCAAGTGCTGCCAAACTTTGGCAACCAGCAGCAAGATAACTGCAGTGACCCCCATATACCCTAAAATTTCGATGCGGGTCAGGGGTTCCATGTCTGGACGGTTAGGAAGTGGTTCGGCCATCGGTAAAATAGAGGCAACGCAAGGACGAGATAGATGGGCTGAGGGCAGCTGGACTGATGCCGGCGCGGTGAGCCACCATGACGCCCAGCGCCTCTAAGTATGAGTTTACCCTTACGGCTTTAACTCCCACTTTTTCAGGAGGCACTTGCATTGTAGTCTGATTTTCGCTGACGGCAATCGCCAGCACCGGCATCTGGCTAAAGCTCAACACCGCACTGCCCCCGAAGGCGGTTGCCGGCACCACCACGGCATCGACTTGCTCCGCCCACACATCTGCCGGTTGACAAATCTCTGATTTTGTGGTAATAAACTGAGGTGCGCGACTGAGGCCGGCAAGAACGCAAGGCAAGAAGGTGTGGCCCAATTCCTCGGCAGCCGAGCGGGGGGAGAGATTGGGGTCGAGGGGGAGGGGCGAGAGTGCCGGTGCGTGGGCGCAGGGAATGGCAAAGGTGCGCACGACGAGGTGGCTGATCACCGCTTCCGCACCGGCAAGCGGGTCAACGCCCTGTCCGTGCCGGTAGCGTTGCAGCGCTTCACTGTCCGGGTCGTCGGGAAATCTGGCCACCACGGCGAGCGCCTCCACCCCCGCTTGCCGAACCAGCATTTCCGCCGCCCGCAACAAGCTTCCCGGATTGCCAATCGTCCCCCAGCTGGCACCGGCATCCGATGTGCGCAGTTCCACCTCCAGCGGCGCGTCTGTCACCGCACAGTCCGTCAGGGAAATCCCCAAAGTGGCCCTCGCCGCGTCCGCCGCTTGCAGGTGCCGCAACCGCAAGTCTGGCTCAATCCCGCAGTCGAGGATTAAACCCACCCGGTTCTGGTGTACCGGTCGCAGCCCCCAGCACCCTTTGGCAAATTTGTCAAGTCCGAAGCCTTCCACATAGAGCGCATTTGGAAGCGGCCAGTACAGCTGGGCCCCATTCAGGACGTTTGGATGAGTAATCAGGCGGTCTGCGATTTGCGCCATTGCTCTGGCAACCGGCAGCGCATCCCCCGCATAGCCGCCTATCGCCGCACCAATGCCGGTGGGCACAATCAGCACAACCGTATAAGGACGCATTTTGGATTTTGGATTTTGGATTTTGGATTGAAAAAACGGCAGGAAAACCTTTTCAGCCAGAAGGAAAAATACTAAGCTATGTACAGTTAATC
>JALOOK010000048.1 GCA_025454445.1 Oscillatoria sp. Prado101
ACAATTTGCACTGGGATTGGAACGTTGAAACCAAAGACCTGTTCCGACGCCTGGATCGCGACTTGTGGGAATCCAGCCGCCACAACCCAGTTCTGATGCTGGGAACCATCTCTCAGCAGCGCCTCAACGAAGTGGCGGAAGATGAGGGCTTTCTAGCCCAGATGGAACGAGCCTCCCGCCAGCTGGACGACTACCTCAAGGAGCGCAACTGGTTTCGCAAGCACCGGGGTCAGAAGTCAGCGCTCAGCCCAGAACACTCCCCGGAAAGGACTGACCAGGCTCAGACTCCCGACTGCTACGCTTACTTCTCGGCTGAATTTGGCCTCACCGACTGCCTGCCGATCTACTCCGGCGGTTTGGGCGTCCTCGCCGGCGACCACCTGAAATCGGCCAGCGACTTGGGAATTCCTCTGGTTGGCATCGGGTTGCTCTACCAGGAAGGCTATTTCAGCCAGTACCTCAACGCCGATGGCTGGCAGCAGGAGCGCTACCCGATTAACGACTTCTACAATATGCCCCTGCACCTGGAGCGCAATCCCGATGGCTCGGAACTCCGGATTTCCGTAGATTATCCGGGGCGCACGGTCTACGCCCGCGTCTGGCGCGTGCAAGTGGGAACGGTGCCGCTGTACATGCTGGACACCAATATTGAAGCGAATAAATCCCAGTACGACCACGACATCACCGACCAGCTTTACGGCGGTGACATGGATATGCGCATCCACCAAGAAATTATGCTGGGCATTGGTGGCGTGCGGATGCTCAGGGCTCTGGGCCTGACCCCCACAGCTTATCACATGAATGAGGGGCACTCGGCATTTTTAACCCTAGAGCGCATTCGCATGCTCATGCAAGAGAACGGCCTCAGCTTCGCGCAAGCCCGCCAGGTGGTGGCCGCTAGCAGCGTGTTCACCACTCACACGCCGGTGCCGGCTGGGTTCGACTTGTTCCCAGCTGACAAAATTATGTACTACTTGGGGTACTACGCTAACATATTCGGTTTGTCGCGGGAGCAATTTCTAGCCCTGGGCCGGGAAAACACCGGCGATTTGCAGTCGCCGTTCAATATGGCCACGCTGGCGATTAAGATGGCCAGTTTTGTCAATGGCGTCGCCAAGCTGCACGGGGAAGTGTCGCGGGCGCTGTTCAAGAACTTGTGGCCCGGTCTGCCGGAAAATGAAGTGCCGGTGACTTCGATTACCAATGGGGTGCACGCCCGCAGCTGCGTGGCCAAGTTAACCCAGGAGATTTACGACCGCTACCTGGGCCCGCAGTGGGCGTCGGCACCGGCTGACAAGCCCCTCTGGGAGCGCATCAGTGCCATTCCCGACGATGAGCTGTGGCGCAATCACGAGCGAGCTCGGTCGGAACTGGTGGTGTTTGTCCGCGACCGGCTGCAAAAATACCTGCGCGAGCGCGGTGCCTCCCCGATCGAAATTGCCCAAGCCCAAGAAGTCCTAGATCCGAGCGTGCTGACGATTGGCTTCGCCCGCCGCTTCGCCACCTACAAGCGGGGGACGCTGTTCCTGCGCGATATTGAGCGAATTAAGCGGATTTTGCTCGACCTCCATCCCGACCGGATTAAGGCAGGCTTGCACGCGACGCAGAAAAAACGCACGGTGCAGTTTGTGATTGCCGGTAAAGCCCACCCCCATGACATTCCCGGCAAGGAAGTCATCCGAGCGATTATTCACTTTATTCGCGAGCAGGGCATGGGGCATAACATTGTGTTTATCCCCAACTACGACATCAACGTCTCCCGGATGATGGTGTCAGGCTGTGACGTGTGGCTGAACAATCCCCGCCGGCCCCGGGAAGCTTCCGGCACTAGCGGCATGAAGGCTTCCATGAATGGGCTGCTCAATCTCAGCATCCTCGATGGCTGGTGGGACGAGGCGGATTACGTCCGCACCGGCTGGCCGATCGGTCACGGCGAGGTCTACGACGACCAGAACTATCAGGACACTGTTGAAGCTAACGCCCTGTACGATTTGCTGGAGCAGGAAGTTGTGCCCCTGTTCTACGACCGGGACGAGGAGGGGCTTCCCCGCAAGTGGGTGGCGAAGATGAAAGAAGCGATCCGGATTAATTGCCCGCGCTTCAACACCGCCCGCATGGTGGGAGAATACGCTACGCGAGCTTATTTCCCCGCCAGCGACCGCTACCGCACGATGAATGCGGACAGCTGCGGTGCAGCTAAGGCTCTGGCTCAGTGGAAAACGCGCCTGTTTGAGCGCTGGTACGACATCAAAATTCAAGATGTTGACATCTCTGAACCGGCTGATGTCCGCGTCAACCAAAATATTGCTGTTAAGGCTCGCCTGAATTTGGCGGGGCTGACTCCTTCTGACGTGCAGGTGCAGCTCTACCAAGGGGCGGTGGACGCCACTGGGCAGATTACTAATGGGGTGCCGGTGGTGATGGACTGTCAAGGTCAAGATTTCAATGGCTTGAGTATCTACACGGCTACGATCGCCTACACCTCTTCCGGGTTGCAGGGTCTGTCCCTGCGCGTGCTGCCCAACCACCCGAACCTGAGCAGCCCCTACGAGCCCGGTTTGGTGCTGTGGGCCCACTCGTAACCCTGGGCTGGGGTGCCGGTGCTGTCGGTTTGAATACCAATTTGGGATGCTTTGATTTTGGATTTTGGATTGAAAAAACGGCAGTAAAGCCTTTTCAGCCAGAGGAAAAAATACTATCTCTAGCGGTTCTCTATTGGATGAACTATTGACCAGAAACCCGGTTTCTTAAAGAAACCGGGTTTCTCAGTACCTCACCAAGGGATGAGAAATGCTATAGCTGCAGTCATATTGGGCGCGGACAGAAAGCCGGGGGTAGGGTGCGTTCCCTTCGAGGGAACGCACCCTACGAATCACACTAACCTAAGTGCATGCTGCTATATATCTCAATTTGGTATCATTTCTCAACCGCAGACATCGAGGTGCCAGAGAATCTCAAGAATCACCCCTTCTCTGCGCCCTCTGCGCCTCTGCGGTTCTCACACATCCAGCCAAAGCCAGCAGTGCGGTTGCCAGTGCCGGTCTGGATCGCCGGCTATTTTTCTTAAAAATTATTAAAAATATTTGCTTTTGCGCTGAGTTTGTGCTATGTATAGCGGCCCTCAGTTGGATGAACGTGTTTGCAAGAGAAACCCGGTTTCTTAAAGAAACCGGGTTTCTCAGTAGCTCACCTGGGATGAAAAACGCTATAGCGGTCTTTTCCCAAGCGTTGAGGCCAGAAGCTGCCAAACTATTGATACGCTAGTCTTAACCGGCACTGCCGGTGGGCTAGGTGACAGTTAAGTTGAATTTATGAGCAAGCAGCGCGTTCTCTCTGGGGTTCAGCCAACCGGCAACCTGCATCTGGGCAACTATCTCGGCGCGATTCGCAACTGGGTGGAGATTCAGAGCCAGTACGACAATTACTTCTGCGTGGTGGACCTGCACGCGATTACGGTGCCGCACAACCCAGCGACGCTGGCGGCAGACACTCACACGATTGCGGCGCTCTATCTGGCGTGCGGCATTGATTTGAACTATTCCAGCATCTTTGTGCAGTCCCATGTCTGCGCCCACAGTGAGCTGGCGTGGCTGCTCAACTGCATTACTCCCCTCAACTGGCTGCAGGATATGATCCAGTTTAAGGAAAAGGCGGTCAAGCAGGGAGAAAATGTCAGCGCCGGCTTGCTGGATTACCCGGTGCTGATGGCGGCGGATATTTTGCTGTATGAACCGGACAAGGTGCCGGTGGGTGAAGACCAGAAGCAGCACTTGGAACTGACTCGCGATATTGCGGCGCGGCTGAATCACCAGTTTGGCCGCCCGGAGGTGCCGGTGCTGAAGCTGCCCAATCCCCTGATTCGCAAGGAGGGGGCGCGGGTGATGAGTTTGACGGATGGCACGCGCAAGATGTCCAAGTCTGACCCGGCGGAGGGCAGCCGGATTAATCTGCTGGATTCGCCGGATGAGATTGTCAAGAAAATCAAGCGCTGCAAAACCGATCCAATTCGCGGTTTGACGTTTGACGATCCGAACCGGCCTGAGTGCAATAACCTACTGACACTTTACACGCTGCTTTCTGGCAAGACGAAAGAGGCGGTGGCTGCCGAGTGTCTGGATATGGGCTGGGGGCAGTTCAAGCCGCTGCTAACGGAGGTGACGCTGGAAGCGCTGAAGCCGATTCAGCAGAAGTATAAGGAAGTGATGGACGAGCGGGGATATCTGGAGTCGGTGCTGCGCGAGGGGCGGCAAAAGGCGGAGGCGATCGCTAATCAAACCCTGCGCAAGGTGAAAGCGGCTCTGGGTTATTCTATGCCGGTGTGATGGCGCAGGACATCTGTCCCGCCTGTCCCCAGAAGGCGTAGGACAGGCGTCCCGCCTGTCCGGTGCACAGGCGCTCTGGCCTGTGCTACGTCTGAATCAGGTTCTGGAGAAGGGATTCCAACAGAGGGGGCGATATCAGAGGATAATGAAGCTAAAACAGAGCGGGTGGCAATTTGCGCCCGCTTCATTTTATTTTTCCTACCCGGTTCTCAGACATGACAGAGCAGCCTATCGCGCCTTCTAGCAGCACCCCTGTATCGACTTTCGCTCCCCATCGCTTCCGCGATGCGGTAAAAGCCGGCGAGTTTTTAGTGACCGCTGAGGTGGCTCCGCCGAAAGGTGGCGACCCATCTCACATGATAAAAATGGCTCAACTCCTGAAGGATCGAGTCCACGCGATTAATATTACCGATGGCAGTCGCGCGGTGATGCGGATGTCGCCGGTGGCTGCTTCGGCAATTTTGCTGCAGCAGGGGATTGAGCCGATTTGCCAGCTGGCTTGCCGAGATCGCAATAGCATTGCTCTGCAAGCTGATTTGATAGGCGCTCACGCTCTGGGAGTTCGCACTGTTCTCGCACTCACCGGCGATCCGGTGAAAGCGGGCGACCATACTGACGCCAAGAGCGTGTTTGATTTGGAATCGGTGCGCTTGCTGCGACTGATTGACAAACTCAATCACGGGATTGAGTTTAATGACAAGCCTCTGACCGATGGGGCGACGGATTTATTTCCCGGCGCTGCTGTTGACCCGCAATCTCCGAGTTGGTCGGGTTTGCAGCGCCGGTTTGAGCGCAAGCTGGAGGCGGGGGCGCAGTTTTTCCAAAGTCAGCTGGTTTGCGATTTTAACCGGCTGGAAAAGTTTATGAGTCAAATTGCTGCCGGGTCTGGCAAGCCGGTTCTGGCGGGTATTTTTCTAATTAAATCAGCGAATAACGCTCAGTTCTTGAATAAGAATGTGCCAGGGGTGCGGATTTCTGAAGCTATCATTGACCGGCTGGAACGCGCGAAAAATCCGCTGCGCGAAGGGATGTTAATTGCGGCTGAGCAGGTGCGGATGGCGAAGGATCTCTGTCAGGGGGTTCACATGATGGTGATTAAGCGGGAGGATTTGATTCCCGAAATTCTGGATTTGGCGGGAATTGCGCCGGTGGGTTGATTTGTCTAATGTCGAGAAACCGGGTTTCTGAAAGAAACCCGGTTTCTGGCCCCACCGGCGTAATTTTTGCGTGGGATAATTTGCTCGTTCCCAGGATCTGCCTGGGAACGCCGCAAAAGGAGGATCTAGCCTCTTGCAGAATTATATCATGTATCGTGAGGTGTGGGGCGGGTTGAGGTGCCGGTGGTGCCGGGGCGGGTTTAGTACAATTGTTGCTTGTGTCTCGAATATTTCGGGTGAAACCGCCCATACAAGATGATACAATTATACACACTCTATGCCACCGGCAACTGATAAGCTGTTACTGTTTTAATTGGTTTGGGGTGGGAAAGGAGGCGGAGCCTCCAGAGTCGCGTTCCCAGGCAGTAGGGGCGGGTCCTTCCGACCCGGCTAGTAGAAACCGGGTTTCTTTCAGAAACCCGGTTTCTGGTTCCACCGGCGGAATTTGTGCGTGATAGAATTTTGTAGATAAGTTCTCAGTCTGGGCACCGGCACTCTCTATTTATATGGGGGCGTTTTCTCATTGCCGGGTCAGCGTTTAGCAGAAGGTCAGCGATTGGGATGAAACGCCTTAATTTAGCAGAAATCAAAACCAGGCTCCTTGCCTGTGGGACTGTTGTGTTGGGCGGGACAGTGGCTGCCGGTGCCCTCACCGCCGCCACCGGCACGGCACCGATTATAATTGCAGGGGCTGGTGCTGCCGGCATCGCCGCCAGTCTTGCCGGCGGGATGCTGTCCAATGACCTCGGCGAGTTGGCCAACCGGCTGCGCTATGACCAGAATCTCCTCGATAGCGATGAGCTGGCGCAGGCTGTGGGGCTGGCTGTGGCCCTCACTATCTATTCTGTGGCCAAAAACCCCCTGTATTCAGCCCACAAAGCGGCTTTGGAGAAAATCGCTAAAAAAAGCGTCACATACTGGGGCACTATTGCTAGGGCTGCGGAAGGCGATCCAAATTACACCGGCATTCAAGAACAGCACCTCCCGGCTCTTTTTTCCGCCAATTCCCAAGATTTGGCCAAGGTGCGGGCGCTCGATCTAGAAACTTGGGCGCACGCCACCGGCTGGCTGTGCACTGCGGCTGGGGTGTCTCTCCCCCCTGATGCCATCCACTACGTCGCTCAAAGGCTGCACGAGACTTTCCCCAAGGCGTTGCGCCAAGTGCTGGCTCACGACGCCGCCCAGGGGGGGCAAGCTTTTGCCCGCATGCAGCTGTCGCTGCTGGGCAATATTCTGGATGGCATTAAACTATTAAAGGCACAAAATCAGGCAATTGTCAAGGGGTTAGAGGCAGAAATTTCTCGGAGTTCGGGGAAGGCTTCTGGCATCGAGAATGGGTTGGGCCAGATTGAGGATTTGCTGCAAGAGATTTGGGAGCGGTTGGGCAGACCAAAGCCCGCCGGCTGACCTGAATTTCCGGGAGATTATTGCGGACAAGACGGATGGGTTTGTCGGGCGGCAATTCGTTTTTGCGGCGATTGAAAAGTTCTGCCAAAGCTATCCTAAGGGCTATTTTACCATTGTTGCGCCACCGGGGGCTGGCAAGAGCGCTATCCTCGCTGAGTACGTTTTGTGGAATGAGTGCGTCGCCTATTTTAACATGCGCTCTGCCGGCATCACCAGCACGGTTGATTTCCTCAACAGTGTCTGCAAGCAGTTAATTAACCGCTACGACTTTGACTATCAAACTCCGCTGCACCCTGACAGTATGAAGAATGGCAATTTCTTGTGCAATCTGCTGGCGGAGGCGAGCAAAAAGCTGAAGCCGGGAGAGCGTCTGGCGATTGCGGTTGACGCGCTGGATGAGGTGGATTTGGACAGCCAGAGTCGCGGCGCTAATGTGCTTTACTTGCCAGAGGTGCTGCCGGATGGGGTCTATTTTATCCTGACGCGGCGACCGGAGCCGGTGCCTTTTCGGATTAACCCGCAGACGCGGCATCAGCTGTTTGACTTGCAAGATTACCCGAAAGAAAGTTTAGCGGATATCGAGACTTATATTCGCGGGGTGACTGGGCGTCCCCAACTGCGGGCGTGGATGGCTGAGCGGGGGATTGCTGTGGGGGAGTTTATCACAAAACTGGCGGCTAAGAGCGAGAATAATTTCATGTACCTGCGGTTTGTGCTGCCAGAGATTGAGGGCGGCGCGTACCGGGATTTGGAGAAGATTGAGAATCTGCCCCAAGGGTTGCAGGATTACTACCGCGACGATCACTGGCGGCGCATGGGGATGGAAGACGGGCGGCTTTTTGAGGTGAAGATTAATATTGTGTACATTCTGGGGGAAGTCCGCCAGCCGGTTTCGCGGGGGTTGCTGGCGAAGTTAGCCGGTGAGAGTGAGAAAACGGTGCAGAAGGTGCTGACAGAGTGGGCGCAGTTCCTGTACCCTGAGGAAATTAAGGGAGAAATCCGCTACAGGATTTATCACACCAGTTTCCGCGATTTTCTCTACAGTCAGGAGATTGTCCAGGCACCGGATGAGAAGCGTCGGGAAATTAACGCTCGGATTGCGAAGGCTCTGATGGGGGGGTTGTGGGAGGATGAGTAAAATTATTTTTTTTACCGCCAAGACGCGCCCGTGCGCCAAGGAAAGAGGAGGGTGTGGGAGGATGAGTAAGATTTGCTTTTTTACCGCCAAGACGCGCCTGTGCGCCAAGGAAAGAGGGGGTTGTGGGATGATGAGTAAAATTCGCGAGTGGTTGGCGGGTGCGTCGCCGGAAGAGAGAGAGCAGCGCTTGCTGTTACCGGCATATCTGGCGGCTGCCGGTGAGGGCAAGAAATTGTATCGCTTGCTGACTGATTTCGATTTCATTCAGGCGAAGGTGGACGCCTTGGGGGTGCAGCCGGCGATTCAGGATTGCCGGTTAGTGACCGATGCTAGCGAGTTGCTCTCTGAGTCGCAAACAAAGACTCTGAAATTGATTCAAGGGGCGCTGGATCTGTCGGCGCATGTGTTGGGACGGGATAAGACGCAACTGGCGGGGCAATTCCTGGGGAGGTTGATGTCTTTTGAAGTGCCAGACATTCAGAAACTGCTGGAGGCGGCAAAACAGTGGAAAGAAAAACCCTGGCTGCGCCCTCTGACGCCCAGTCTGACACCCCCAGGGGGAGCACTGCTGCGCACCCTCACCGGGCATACTAACACGGTATGGGCAGTCGCCCTGACGCCGGATGGGAAAACTGCGGAAACCGCTTCATGGGATAGCACCCTGAAAGTCTGGGATTTGCTTTCCGGGGAGTCGAGAAGCTCCCCTCCCCGAAGCACGGGGAGGGGTTGGGGGTGGGGTAAAACCCCCTATCAATTCGCCAACACCATCTTTCCAATCGCCTGGAAAGTAGCTAATCGCTGGGGAACTAGCTGCAGGTCTAACCCCCTGACGCATTCGCCAGCAGTCTCTTTCCAATCGCCCCTAAACCTAGCTTCCCCGCAATGCAAAAACCGGCTCCTCCCAAAAGTTTACAAATCGGGACTTACGCAGCGACACTTAATGTGGTGTGGGGTGGGTTACGCGCAACGCGAGCCCCACCCTACAGATAGAGGCGCAAGCGTAAGTCCTGCAAATATATGTCGCTGTGCCGCAAATCCCTTTGGCTTGCCCCGCCCCTACAAGCCACCGGCAGATATCCGCAATAAATCCGCCCCAACACGCAAGCCGGCATCTCGTTCGCCACCGCCACAAAAGGATAAAGGCTTCACGTCTGACTGCCTGCCGGTGCCGGTGGGCCACAGGTGCCGGCCTTATATGCGCACACCTTTTCCATTATTCACAGTTTAACACAAATCCTGCCAATTGCAAGGGGGGAAAGGCAAAAATTTTTCAGAGGATGTTGACTGGAGCCGGTGGAGCTTCCGGGCGGGCGTCTCCCCTAAGGAGCCTGGGAACAAGAGAAGATATAGCGGTTATAATTGAGGTGTGATTTTTTGACCGCCGCCGTGAAGGAGCGCCAAGGAAAGGGGAGGGTGTGGGAGGATGAGGAAAATTCGGGAGTGGTTGGCGGGTGGGTCCCCGGCACAGAGAGAGCAGCGCTTGCAGTTACCGGCATATCTAGCAGCTGCCGGTGATGGCAGCAAATTGTACCGCTTATTGACTGATTTCGATTTCATCGAGGCGAAGCTGGACGCCTTGGGCGTTGATCCGCTGCTCTCCGATTTCGACTTAGCCACAAAAAATTCTAACCGCTCCCTCTCTGAAAAGCCAACAAAAACTCTACAATTAATTCACAAGGCGCTCGATTTGTCGGCGCATGTCTTGCAGGAGGACAAGACGCAACTGGTGGGGCAATTGCTGGGGCGGTTGCTAGATTCCCCCGAAATCCCCCTGATTAATAAAGGAGAGCAATCACAACTCTCACCCCCCCTCTCTGACGAGAAGCGAGCGGGAAACGGAGACATTGAGAAACTGCTGGAAGCGGCAAAACTCTCGAAAACAACACCCTGGCTGCGCCCCCTCACCCCCAGCCTGACACCGGCTTCGACACCCCTGCTGCGCACCCTGACGGGACATAAGGGTCATGTCTGGGGCGTGGCGGTGACGCCGGATGGGAACACCCTCACGGAACATGCTGCGTGGGTAGACGCCGTTGCTGTGACGCCGGATGGGAAAACAGCGGTTTCCGGTGGTGTCGATTGCACGGTAATAGTCTGGGATTTGGTTTCCGGGGAGCCGAGAAACACCCTGAGGGGGCATAGTAACTGGGTGCACGCCGTCGCTGTGACGCCGGATGGGAAAACGGCGATTTCCGGTTCAGCCGATTGCACGGCGATAGTCTGGGATTTGGTTTCCGGCGAGCCGGTGCACACCCTCACCGGACATACTGGGTGGGTGGACGCAGTGGCTCTGACGCCGGATGGGAAAACTGCGATTTCCGCTTCATCGGACAGAATCCTGAAAGTCTGGGATGTGCTTTCCGGCGAGGAGGTTGCTTGTTTCACCGGCGACGAGTCGATACTCTGCTGTGCTGTCGCGCCGGATGGGGTGACAGTGGTGGCGGGGGAAGCCTCCGGGCGCGTGCATTTCCTGCGCATGGAGGGTTGCACCGGCTCTTTACGAGTCGTAAGGGAATTGTCAGGACAGCCGGTGGGAGAGCGCCGCTGCCATTGCTTGGGAAAGGTTGCCGGTGAAAAGCCGGTCAACCCGCCTGCTCACCCCACCGATTCGCCGCCGCAGCGCGTTTAGCTTCTGCCCTCAGCCGCCAGTTTTCCGATAGGGAAGTTATCCCCTGACACATCTCTCTTGCGTTTTGTTCTGCTTCTTTGGCTAGCTCCAAAATTTCTAGCAGTTCCTTTTCTGCCGATTCGTTCTGTGTCATTGCAATTTCTCCAAACGATTTTTAACTCCACTGACTTTTGTTTTAGTTTCCAGCACTCGAACCAGCTCTGTGGCCAAACTATCGGCGGCTTCCTTAACTGCCTCCTTTGCAGTCATTTTAGCTAGCCCAATATCCTCTCGAATACTCGGAATCCTGTCTCTGGATGTCTCTACAAAAAATAGAGTGGTTTTCCAGAAAGTCAAGAGCTGGATCGCTGTGAAATTATTGGGAAAGCGCTCCACAATAGTTGTGGTGAGGGCAAGCCCGTTTGTGGCTTCCCGCTCAATTTCATTTAATTCCTGGTTCAAGCGCTCGATCAGACCGGCAATTTTTGATGGAACAGACATAGATTCTTAAATAGCACAAAAGAGGTTAGATGTCAAGTTTTTTAGCGCTGGCACGGGGAGCCGGTGGGGCTAAAGCCCAACTACGAACGCTTGGGCGTGCAGCCCAACTACGAACGCTTGGGCGTGCAGCCCAACTACGAACGGTGGGGCGTGCAGCCCAACTACGAACGGTGGGGCGTGCAGCCCAACTACGAACGGTGGGGCGTGCAGCCCAACTACGAACGCTTGGGCGTGCAGCCCAACTACGAACGCTTGGGCGTGCAGCCCAACTACGAACGCTTGGGCGTGCAGCCCAACTGCGAACGCTTGGGCGTGCAGCCCAACTACGAACGGTGGGGCGTGCAGCCCAACTACAAACGGTGGGGCGTGCAGCCCAACTACAAACCGAAAAATAACAAGCCCGCGCAGGCGGGCGAAAGTTTGTATAGCGGTAGGTTGAAACCTGCCGTATTTCTGCCGACATCCCAGAAAGCCGGCAATCAAGAAAGTCGGCAGACATCTACTGGACAGCAACCGGCTTGGTGGGGATTTGAGCTTGGAGAACGGTAAGGGCGCGGGCGTAGCAGGGGTCGTCCTTACTGCCGAGAGCATTGGGATTAGACATCAGCTGCTTCATTTGCTCTTCAGTGATTTCAACCTTAATATCAGGCGTAATCCCCTTGTGGCTGATATCCGTTCCGTTGGGCGTGTAGTAGTGAGCGATCGTCACCGCCAAACCGGAACCGTCAGACAGAGAGTGCACCGACTGCACCAGCGCCTTCCCGAAAGTTTGACTGCCGATAATCGTAGCGCGACCATTATCTTTCAAAGCCCCGGATAAAATCTCGCTGGCGCTTGCCGAGTTGCCATCCACGAGAACAGCCAACGGCAACTTTGTTATAGCCGTCTGATTGGCCTTAATGTCCTCGTCGTGTCCCTGCCGGTCTACCGTGCGAACGATAGATCCGTTGCCCATCCACATACGGGCAATATCAACACTCGCATACAGCAACCCGCCCGGATTCCCCCGCAGGTCGAGGACAAAGGCATCCACCTGTTGACTGCTCAGAGACTCAATCGCCCGCTGCATCTGCTCTGCGGCGTGGCTGCTGAACTCCTGCAAGCGGATATAACCGACTCGCGTCTTGCCTTCCTGTTTCAGACTGTAACGCACCGTGGGCAGTTCAATCCTAGCCCGGGTGAGCGTCACATCAAAGATCTCCTTCCCGGGGCGCGAAAGTTGCAAAGTCACCTCGGTGCCCACCTGACCCCGGATCAGCTTGGCCGCCTCGTCCACACTCATGCCCTGAGTGGGTTTGCCATCAATCTGCAAAATTTGATCCGCGACTTGGATGCCGGCTTTGAGGGCTGGGGAATTCTCAATCGGCTCCACCACAGTGATCAGCTTGGTTTTCTCGTTCTGTTCTAGGCGCAGCCCCACCCCAGACAGTTCGCCGGAAGTTTGGTTAGTCAGCGCCTCATACTGATCCGGGTCCATGAAGCGGGTGTAAGGATCTCCCAATTTCTCCAAAGCTTGCCGGAGGGAAACATAAGCCTGTTCGCGAGACGTGTAGTTTTTATTCAACAGGTCTTGCCGAACCAGCTGCCAATCGACTTTATTAAAACTGCCATCTACATAATCCCGATTAACAATTTGCCATGCTTCATCTAAAACCGTTTTCGGGCTGTCCTGGAGTGCCGCCCGCACTGAGCGACTCAGCCCTGGCAAGAACAAACTAATGGTAGCGGTTGTCACGATTGCCCCAGCAAACAGGACTACTTGGGGGAGCAGGAAGCGTTTTTTGGATGACTTCATTTTCAATTGTCTAAGACAAATTATTAACAATAAATAAGCCATTTTAACAGCGAGATGCCGCAGCAATCGCCTCAAGGAAAACGCACTGCATCTCAGTAAAGCTCAGTGGAGACAGGGAGTGGCTGGATCGGGGGGCTGGGAGTGGGGCATTGCAGGGCTGAGTTCACCCTGAATC
>JALOOK010000460.1 GCA_025454445.1 Oscillatoria sp. Prado101
AGTGCCTGCCACCCAAAGGGCGAGGCCGGCGGTGCCCGAACCCCCTCGGCAAGCAATCTTTTAAATGCTATAGATTAAGAATCTTTAAATCACCCCTGACAAAATGTATCAAAAATCAACAATAATATAAACACCCCCTGTCAAAGCCCTCCCCCCTCCCCCAGAGCGGTACGGCAGAAAACGGGTGCGTCTCAATCCCGCAGGCATTCTACTGTATATGGCCCATCTTCGGGGAGCGCTGCCAGCCGTGGTGGGGTGACAAAATAATTTAAAGGGAGAGTGGGGAAGGGAATTATCCGGACTTGATATGAATCGCTGATCACCGGCAGCCCCGCGCTCGGCGCGATTTTTTTGGCGCAACAGAGGTAAAGCAATGACTGCATTGCTGTTAAGCTGCATTAAACTGAAGTAAGCGATTATCAAAAAGTCTGTTTTTGAGAGATAAAATCAAATAAAATCAAAGCTGGTAGTCAACCTGGTATTTTTAATAATTTCAATGGTTGTTGGGGAAAAAAGCACAGGTTATCAGGCCAAGTTTAAAGCGGGTATAATATGGCAATACAAGCACTAAAAAATGGCAGAAATTACCGTCAAAATCGCGCCGCACAGCCAGATCATTTCTTCCGGCTGTCGCAGGAGATGCTCTGTGTGGCCGGGTTCGATGGCTATTTCAAGCGCCTCAACCCGATGTGGGAAAAAACGCTGTCGCTAACCAGCGCCGAGTTGATGCTCAAACCGCTGATTGAATTCGCGCACCCGGAAGACCGAGAATCCACTGCAGCGGCTCTGGAAAAACTGGCCACCGGCACGGTGGAGACAGTTGCTTTTGAAAATCGCTACCGCTGCGCTGACGGCGACTACAAAAGGCTGCTTTGGAATGCCACAGCTGTCCCGGAAGAGGAGTTGATTTACGCAGCGGTGCGGGAAATGGCCTGGGAGGGGGTGCCGCAAGCAAACGAAGAAACTGCCGGTGTTTTAGGTGACAGTAAATTGGCGCGGCTGTTGACGGCGGACGATTTGGAAAAACAAGTGGAGAAACGGACGGCTTCCCTGACGCGCACGATCGCCAGACTCAAACAGGAGATCGGCAAGCACAAACAGGCTCTGGAGGAGAGAAGCTCTTTAGGGGAGCGATTCCGCAAGTGTTTCCAGCTGTCGCCGACCGGCATGGCGATCATCTCGCCGGACTTTGGCTGGCTGGAAGTTAACGAGGCTTTGTGCCACATTTTTGGCTATTCCCGGTCGGAATTGCTGCTTTTGAGTTGGGCGGAGTTAACCCATCCTGAGGATCTGGAAGCTGAGGTGGCCCAGCTGAAGCTGGTAAAAGCCGGTTTGAGCGATGGCTATTCCCTGGAGAAGCGGTTTATCCGTAAAGATTGGCGGACGATCCACGCCAGCATCGGGGTGCAGTGCGTCCGCCGGTCGGATGGCGAGGTCGATTACTTGGTGGCGGTGGTTCAGGACACTACCGCTGGCGTGCTCGCACAGGAGGCCCAGCGTCAAGAAACGCAACATCTGGCCTCTGTAAAGGCGCGGCTGCAGCAAGCTCTGGCGGCGGCTCGCATTGGTGTGTGGGAGTGGGATATTGGCAGCGGCGACATGACTTGGTCTGAGGGGGCCGAATCCCTGTTTGGTTTGCCTGCCGGCGAGTTGCCAGGCACCTACTTCGCCTATATAAACCTGGTCCACCCCTCGGATCGCAGCCGCGCCATGCTGGCTTTCGCAATGGCCGTTGAGGCGGGGGAAGAGTACAATATCGAAACCCGCATTGTTTGGCCCAATGGCACGGCACGCTGGATTCTCAGCAATGGGGAAGTGGTGCGCGACGCCTCTGGAGTGCCGGTGCGCATGATCGGTATAGTCCGGGATGTCACCCAGCGCCGACAGGCGCAGGAAGCGCTCAAGCAGGCTAATGAAGAGCTGGAAATTCGGGTGGAGGCGCGGACAGCGGCGTTCAGGCACGCGATCGCCCAGCTGCAGAACGAGATTGCCGAACGCAAGCGCATTGAGGAGCAGCTGCGCAATTCCCAAGAAATGCTGCAGCTGGTGATGGACAATATCCCGCAGCTGATTGCCTGGAAGGATCGCGATTCTGTGTATATGGGGTGCAATCGCAATTTCGCCCGCGCTGCCGGTTTGTCCGAGGCAGAGGATATCGCTGGCAAGACTGATTTGGATTTGGCGTGGAACCAGGAACAGGCAAATTACTTCCGCCAGTGCGACCGGCGAGTTATGGAGGCGGACGCCCCGGAATATCACGTCATCGAATCGCAATTGCAAGTCGGTGGCCAGCTAGTTTGGCTGGATAAGAACAGAATCCCCCTCCACGACGGCGAGGGCAATGTTGTGGGCATCCTTGTGACTTCGGAAGATATCACTGAGCGCGTGCGCAAAGAGGAAGCTTTGCGGGAATCGGAGGCTGAAAAGACGCGGTTAATCGCGTCTCTGCAGCAGCAGGCAACTCAGCTAGAAATCGCTCTGCGGCAGCTGCAAAATACCCAAACCCAATTGATTCAGACGGAAAAAATGTCTTCTCTCGGCCAGCTGGTTGCCGGTTTGGCTCACGAAATTAATAACCCTGTTAATTTTATCTACGGCAATCTCAGTTACGCGAGTCAGTATATTCAAGAGTTGCTGGACTTGGTGAATCTCTACCAGCAGCACTTTCCGCACCCGCCGGCTGAAATCTGCGCCCGTACTGAGGAACTCGACCTTGATTTTGTCAGGGAAGACTTGCCCAAACTCCTGAAGTCGATGCAGACGGGAGCTAAGCGCATCCGGGAGATTATTCTGTCGCTGCGCAATTTCTCCCGCCTTGACGAAGCTAAGTACAAGCCGGTGGACATTCACGAGGGAATTGAGAATACGCTGTTGATTTTGCAGCACCGGCTGAAAAGCAAGGCTGGAAATACCAAAATTGCGGTGATTAAGGAGTACGGCAATCTGCCTGAGGTGGAGTGCTGCGGCGGTGAGTTGAATCAGGTGTTTATGAATATCCTGACGAATGCGATTGACGTGCTGGAAACTCAAACTGCGCCTCGCACTATTACAATTCGCACTGAGGTGGGGCATGGGGAATGGGGCATCGGGCATCGGGGAGAAGAATCCTCTGCGCCCTGCGCTTCATGCCCTATGCCCAATTCCCAATTCGTTCGGATTGCGATTGCTGATAATGGCCCGGGCATGACTGAGGAAGTGCGCCGCAGGCTATTTGACCCTTTCTTTACGACTAAGCCGGTGGGTAAAGGTACGGGTCTGGGGCTGTCTATTAGTTACCAGATTGTGGTGGACAAACACAAGGGCAAGCTGACATGCTTTTCCGCACCGGGACAGGGGACGGAGTTTGTCATTGAAATTCCCATTCGCCAGGGTGCCGATTGTATCTGATATCAAGTCCGGTAGCATCCTTATTGCAAAACTCTTGTGGGGACCGGATTTATTCGGTCTCTCCACAATGCCGTGGCAACCGTTTATGATATGAGTGGGGTGATCTCCGCCGTCAGCTGAGTGGGGTGATCTCCGCCATCAGGAGGCTTTGTTCCAGAACTCGCCGGCGGAACGCACCCAAAGGGCCATTGCCCTCAGTGGCAATTGAAATTGATTGGCAAATTATGAATTTTACGTTATAAGAGAGGGTATAACTTAAGATTTTAAAATCAGGGCCTAAGCCCTATCTCAATACCCCCCCATCAGGGGATTCTCGATAGAACAAGGCAGGCGTAAATGGTAAACCGAAAAATTAAATCCCCAATCTCTAAGTCTCAGCGAGCAGAAACAGCAGGCTCAAACAGCTGTGAGCAACTTCGCATTTTTGCGGAACAGATGCCTGCCGGCGTGGCCATGTTCGACCGGCAAATGCGCTACTTGCTCGCTTCTCGCCGCTGGCGGGTGGACTGGGGATTGGAAAACCAAGACCTGACTGGGCTACGCAATTGCGAAGTCTTCCCCAACCCGCCTGAAATATGGCGAGAAATTTATGAAAATTGTTTAGCCGGAGGCGTAGAGAGGTGTGGCGAAAGCCGCACGGTTCGTGCCGACGGTTCAGTGGTGAGGGTGTTGTGGAAAGCGACTCCCTGGCGGCAGCAAACCGGCGAAATAGGCGGACTGATTGTATCGGCAGAATTCATACCTCTCCGCCCAAATACAGAAGAAACACCGCCGGAAACTTTGGCAGAAGCTCGCACCGGCGCGAGCGAGACAGGGAAAGACACTGTAAAATTCGAGATATGCGGAACCCAATTGGAGTGGCAGCTCACATCGGGCACTTTTACG
>JALOOK010000461.1 GCA_025454445.1 Oscillatoria sp. Prado101
GTGCGGGAAAGCGGTGCGTCTAGCCACTTTTGTGATGGCCAGCGATGTTGCCGGCCCGACCCCGATGGCAGGAGACGGCGGACTGGACAGCATCCGCCAATAAGTGCCAATATGTGCGAGGATTCAGCTTATGCCTCATCCTATCTACCTCAACTTGATCTCCCTCCTGGGAATTTTTGGCTTGTGCGCGATCGCCTGGTTATTCTCCGAAGACCGGCGGTTGAAGGTGTTTCCCTGGCATGCCGTCATCTCAGGCATCGCCTTGCAATTAATTCTGGGCGCTTTGGTGTTTCTCTTCCCGCTAACTAGGGACGCCCTGCAGGCATTTAGCAGCTTGCTAGACAGTGTGTTTACTGCAGCCGACAATGGGGCGCGGTTTGTTTTTGGGTCTAATATTGTCCCCGTACCAGGTAAAGAACCGGCTGTGAATCTGGGCTATATTTTCGCCTTTCGAGCCTTGCCCACGGTGATTTTCTTTTCCGGACTGATGGCACTGCTCTACAACATTGGCGTCATTCAGGTGATTACCGATGTTTTTGCTAAAATCTTTTACAAGAGCATGCGCTTGAGCGGGGCGGAGGCGTTAAGTGGAGCCGCCAATATTTTTGTGGGCATAGAAGCGGCAATCGTTGTCAAGCCTTATTTGCCGAAAATGACCCGCAGCGAGCTGTGCGCGATTCTGGCGTGCTGTTTTGGGACAGCTGCTTCCTCAACCCTGGCGATTTATGTGAGTTTCCTGAAGCCGGTGTTTCCCAATATTTTGGGGCATTTAGTATCCGCATCAATCATGGCCATACCCGCGTGCTTTGTGCTCTCGAAAATTTTGGTGCCAGAGACAGAAGTTCCCCTGACTGCCGGCGGTATTCCCCACGAAGAAAAAGCCGAAAAAAAACAAAAAGAGTTCAGCGGGGCAGAAATTGGCAGCTCGGCGCTGGGTGAGGACGATCGGGAATTGAAACAGGATACAGTGGCGGGAGAGCCAATCGAGCGGGTCAGCCCCTTGGACGCTGCGATTGTGGGGGCGCTGGATGGGGTGAGAATGGCAATTTCAATTGCCGCCGTGCTGATTTTAATCTTGGGGTTGGTTTCTTTAGTGAATCAATTCTTTGGCTGGCTGGCGGGGCTGCCATCCCCAATTGGCGATTTGTTTGGGGTGGTGACATTAGCGAATATTCAAGGGTTCTTATTTTACCCGCTGACGATTTTAACCGGCGTCCCTTTTGACGAATCTTGGACAGCCTCGGTGATTATTGGGCGGAGACTGCTGGAAACGGCGATTCCGCCCTATCAGGCGCTGGCGGAAGCTGCCAAACTGGGACAGGTGAGCGACCGCACCGTGCTGATCGTCAGCTACGCCCTTTCGGGATTCGCGCACCTCGCCTCGGTGGGGATTTTTGTCGGCGGCACAATTGCCCTGATTCCCTCACGGCGCAAAGATATTTCCGAGTTGGGCTGGAAGGCTTTATTTGCCGGCACCCTGGCAACGATAATGATTGCTTGCGTGGCTGGGGTTTTTGACACCGGCAACCCCAGTATTTTAGGCTTGAATAAGGCACCGGAACCCGAGCTGACCGCACCGGCACCTGTGCCGGCGTCACCGACACCGGCACTAGAAGCCAGTCCATCGCCGCCGCCTGCGCCCAAAGTGCCGGCACCGGCAGCGCCAGCCCCGCGCACTCGCACCCGTTAAGCCTTTTGCAAGCCTCAACCCACAAAACCGATGGAACCCGCCGCTGAAATTCAACGCCTGCTAGATGTCATGCCCGCCTCGGGGCGGATGATGGCTAAAATCGTGAGCAAACCGCAGCAGGCTGTAATAATTGACAGCCCGTTTCCCATGCCTTGGGCTAGGGAGCGACCGATTTTCATCAATTTTGACCTGTGGCGGCAATTGCCCAAGCCGCAGCGGGATTTGCTGCTGCTGCGCACCGCCAGCTGGCTGACCGGCATCCGCTGGTTCAAGCCGGATTTGTACCAGGGATTGGTGCTGTCTGGGCTTTTGGGGGCGGTGGTGGAACTGGCGCAGGGGGATGCCGTGGGGGTGACGGTTGCGGCTGGGTTGAGTGCGTTTGCCGGTGCCCAAATCTTGCGGGTTAACCGCAGTTCCCAAATCGAACTGGAGGCGGATGAAGCGGCAATCCGGGTGGCGCTGCGGCGCGGCTATTCCGAAGCGGAAGCTGCCGGTAACCTGCTGGCAGCAATTGAATCCGTGGCGCGGATTGAAGGGCGGACTAGCTTGAATTTTACTGAGCTGATTCGCTCGCAAAATTTAAGGGCGATTGCCGGTATTTCGCCGGTGGGTGTGCCCAAAAGGAGCGAGCGGGAGTAGGATTGGAATGCGCTGGGTGCAGCGGGTGCGCCGAACATGTACTGCCTGGGAACGGGGATTTGTCGGATCTGCTGTTATGTTACGGACACGCAAAAATCAAGAAAAAGTGAGGTAAGTTGATCATAAACGATTCAAATCTGGATTGCTAAAGTTTGGGCTTAATTAGTGGGTAAAAATCTCAAGACAACTTTTGATTGATAGCCCCAAAAATGCGGACTAACGACTATAGCGTTTAGCTTCGAGTTGTGAAAAGGTAGAAACCCGGTTTCTCAAAGAAACCGGGTTTCTGGCCCAGATATCACAAATCATTTAGAACCGCTATAGCGACTGCTCCTTTTGTATCAAGCAGTTCTGATTGGCGATACAAGCCAGCCGCCGAGGTGCCGTGGGACGCCAAATACGCGCCCCCGCAAGGTGCTACAATTAGCGAGAGAGCTGTCAGAGCCAAGAAGATTGAAGTTGATAGAGACTAATTGGGGGATTAGAATGGAAACAGGACAAAAAGAAACAGTGTTAATAGTTGACGATAGCCCAATCAATATCAATGTGCTGTTTGAATTCCTAAAACAATCGGGATACAAGGTGCTAGTGGCCATAAGTGGTGAGAGTGCCATTGAAAAGGCGCAAAAAACCTTGCCAGATATCATTTTACTCGATGTCATTATGCTGGGAATTGACGGGTTTGAAACTTGCCGAATGCTGAAGGAATCTGCTGTAACTGAAGATATACCCGTAATTTTTATGACGGCTTTGTCTGATGCCGTAGATAAGGTCAAAGGTCTGCGTTTGGGAGCGGTTGATTATCTCACTAAACCATTACAAAAGGAAGAATTGTTGGCCCGCATTCAACTGCATTTGAAAGTGCGATCCATGAGTAAAAGGCTGGCAGAACAAAACGAAATTCTCGAACAGAAAGTCGCAGAGCGAACAGCTAAACTTTCCCAATCTCTGAAAGAACTGCAACAGGCTCAACTCCAGCTCGTGCAGAAGGAAAAAATGTCTGCTATCGGTCAGCTAATGGCGGGAATAGCTCACGAAATAAACAATCCAGTCAATTTTATATCTGGGAATATAAGCCCCACTCATACTTATGTAAAAAATCTCTTGCAGCACCTGCAACTCTATCGCGAAGCCTTTCCCAATCCGGGCAAAGAAATTGAGGAACATGCCGAAGATATTGATTTAGAGTACCTGATAGAAGACCTGCCCAAAATGATTGAATCACTGAAAGAGGGAACTGACCGACTGCGCCAGATTAGCAGTTCTATGAGGGTTTTCTCTCGCAAGGACACTTCGGTGAAGGTAGCTTGCAATATCCACGAATGTATTGACAGCACGCTAATTATTCTCAAGCACCGGCTGAAAGAGAGCAACAAGCGTCCCGCTATTGAAGTCGTCAAAGAATATGGCGACTTGCCTCTCGTGTGCTGCTTTCCAGGTCAGCTCAATCAGGTGTTTATGAATCTGATTGCCAATGCTATTGACGCTCTGGAAGAGTCGAATCAAGGGCAAACTTATCAGCAAATAAAAGCCAACCAGAATCGGATTACAATCCGCACGTCTGTCGTGAAACCAAAAGAAACTGTTGCCATTTATGTCAAAGATAACGGAATTGGAATGTCAGAGGAGGTGCTATCTCAACTGTTTGACCAATTATTCACGACAAAACCTGTGGGCAAAGGCACGGGATTGGGGCTGTCTATCAGCCAGCAGATTGTGGTGGAAAAACACCAGGGCAAACTGAGTTGCACTTCCGCCCCCGGACAGGGGGCAGAATTTGCGATCGAGATTCCCATAAATCAGCCCGACGATAGTGAGATTGCCCCAGGTCGGCTGCAGAACTCGTAAAGTTGCGGTCAGGAATTCTCTCAGGACTGAGCTTTGGGCCAGGGAATTGTCTGGTCTTGGGCTAGCTGGCGAGACACAGCCGCCGCCCCATAGCGGTTGATGTGGCTGGGGTCAGCAAAATACTCATTCCGGGCGAGAGCCGGTTGAGACAGGTTGCGAAAGATAAAACCTGTTTGTTTGGCGCGGCGCTGCATGTCCTGCACGAATTGTTGCTCAGCCGACCGGCGCTTGGCGTCCAAGTAGTCCGAGGTGAGGGGCAGATTGACAAAAACCAGGGGAATATCGACAGACTTGGTGAAAGTCACAACGCTATTGAGGGCTGCAGCTTGCGCACCCCCCAGCTTAAAGGATGCGTAGTCGCCGTCGAACTGCCCCGCCACTCTGGGATTTTGCCGGTAGTAGGTGCCTGGACTAAAGCGGGCGGACACGGGGAGGAACCCATTGGCATCGATAGCATTGAACAGCGCCCTCTCCCGATTGGTAACTTGTGCGACAGTAAATTCAGGCTCAGCCCGAGAGCGAGAGCGATCGGGCACGAGTTGAGGATCTGCCTCACTATTCTCGCTATCCTCGTTTCCAAGCAGAGCCTGGGAACTATGGGAACTAGGGTTAAAAACAGATGCTGGCTTAGAATATTTTGCCAGAGTCACTGGGCTTAGCAGATCCTGCCTGGAAGTGTTTCCCGGATCTGCCGGCTTCCGAGGGCTAATAGCGGTAGCTTCTGGCAGTTCTGTCAGACTGGGGCGGATTCCAGCCTGTAACTGCTGGTAGCCAGGGGAACTGACAATCCCGTTGTAGGTCCTGTCCGCACGACCGTTATTAAAAGCCCGCACCCCATCAGCCCAGAGAATCATTCTCGGCAGCTGCTCTTCGCTCAACAGCTCTCGCAGCTTCAAGTCTACAACTCGGGCAGTCGCCCCATTCACCGAAAAATTAAAGATTTCCAACCCCTTATAGCCTTTAGCGGCTAGGGCTTGCTTGAGGGCTTGGGGATCTACGCCCTGTAAGGCGCGGGAACTGCCCACAATCAGGATATCCGGCGGGCCAAAGGCTTCCAAATAGGACAGATAAAGCAGCAGCTGCCGGTCGAGCAAATCGCTGCCAAAGGTGGGGAAAGGCAAGCGAGAATCCAGCGAACCCGCTTTTTTTCGGACTTCGGAAAAGTTCTGCAGATATTCTGTTACCTTCTTCTGGGCGATCGCTCTTTTCGGGCTGCTCGGAGGGACGGCTTGCATCCAAGTAACAGCCTCAAGCCAAGCTACGGCAACTTCATTCCATTCCAGCGCAGTTTTGGCGGTGCGGGCCAGACGGGCGGCCCTTGTGGCCCTGTTTACCCCTTCACGAAAAGGATCGATTTGCTGCGCAACGGTGGCTGGGGCATCACCTGTTGCGGGCACAGACGGTGTTGTGGCGGCGGTAGCGCCGCAGGCATAGAAACCGCAACCAGCGGTTAGCGCCCACGCAGCCACGCTGGCAGCCCAACGGTTGAGGTGGCTTGATACTGGCATATCGGTTAATAGGGATTTGAGATTTGAAATTTTAGAAGACACCCGATTATTCTTTAACAGCTCAAAGGGGAAATCAATTCTGGAGGGGCAGGTTTTAGATTGAGTTTCCGTTCTGTTCGACTAGCGCGTTTTGACTGATCAGGGTGTTCGACGGTTCTTACGCCCTCTCCCCAATTGGCTTGTAATCGAATTATATAGCGTTTCTCATCCGAGGTGAGGTACTGAGAAACCCGGTTTCTTTAAGAAACCGGGTTTCTCTTGCAAACACGTTCATCCAACTGAGAACCGCTATAATCTTACAGCCCGCAGCGGCAAGCCCGCTTCTCAAAGGCCCGACTTGCTCCCAGCTAGCATTGTAAGGAATTTTGGCTTTAAAAGCAGCCATACAGCCGGTAGTCGTAGCCATCCACCGCCGGCCAGGACTTTAAAAATTCTCCCGGTGGATTCTTGACAGGCGAGCAGTTTTGTGCTAATAAATCTCCCGGCGTGCGGAAATTTACCAGCCACAGGGCAGCCGGTCGGGGCAGCCCAGCCAATGCCTTGCGCAGGGTGGCGGGGGCGAGACAGGAGTCGCCCTCACAAGATTGCCGGTCTTCATGAGCTAACAGAAACTGCGGGGCGGCTGTTGAATTTCTTCCCGGAGATTGGCGCTGTAATTCCCAAGCCAGCCCCATTAATTCGCCAGTTTGTACATGAGTGAAGTGGGTGGTGGCAATCAGCACCGGCACCCCCGATTTAGGGCTGTTGTTTTTTTTAGCTGCAGTTTCAAAAGATTGAGATACTTCCTGAATAACCGGCAGTAACAAATCAGGGCGATAGTATTTCTGATACCCCAGATTGCAGACCACAGTCACCCCGCTCAACAGCCCCATCAGCCAAATCAGCGCCACAGCC
>JALOOK010000462.1 GCA_025454445.1 Oscillatoria sp. Prado101
TGCCACTGGGCAAGATTTCCAGATGGATATTGCAGACCTGCTGGCAGTGCGCAGCGATGGCTTAATTTCCTCACTGAACAGGTTATCAAACACCTACATCCTGAATCAGGCTCTGGCTGGCGCAAAACCGGCACCGATTCCAGACGACGATCCGCTCACAGGAAAGCCGGCGGTTGCCGATACCTCAGCCGATACAGAAGCATCGCGCCAAATAGCGGTGGGAATGTGGAATGCCCTAATCAACGGCAGCGATCCGGAAAGCTTCAATCCAGCCAATCCCAAATCCTTTTTTGCCTTGAGCGATCCGGATGCAGTTTGGAGTTTTGCTATTGGCAGCGATCCGGATTTGCTGCCATATTCGGGAGCGGCTAAAGGCACTATCAATCCTGACGGCAGCTTTGGTCCTGTGCTCACAGAAATAATTTTGCCGCTCCAGAACTTAGTGCAAGCGGGGCGACTGACGATCGAAGAATCTTTTGCTGCAGGCAACCGGGTAGTAGTGCACTTAAAAGAGCTCGACGCCACAGTCAAAAAAACTGGCAACCGCTATGACCTAGACTTGATTAGTTGGATACTGGTGGGGGGTGGCAAAGTTCAGTCAGTTCAAACCTTCGTCGATAGCAATCTTACCGTGCGGGCGCTGCGACTGGGGGGCACTTACCCCTTACCGCCTTTCCCCAGACGCAGCCCACCCTACTTCGTGACCACCAGCTTGGCCACTAATCAAATTCTCACTTTCGACCAACAAGGTAACTTCACCGGCATTTTGGGTCAGGCGAACCAAACTGACAGCGGTTTGGTCAATCCCAGCGGCATTACCTTCGGGGCTGACGGCAACCTTTACGTTAACAGTCGGGGAAGCAATCAAATTCTCAGGTACGACGGGATTTCTGGGAAGTTCCTGGGCGTCTTTGGCCAAGCAACCAACCCTGACAGCGGGCTGCTATTTCCCACCGGCATCAAATTCGGGCCAGACGGCCACCTGTACGCCGTTAGCGGGCGTTCCTCTCAAATTTTGAAGTACGACGGGTCAACTGGAAAGTTCCTCGGCGTGTTTGCGCAGCGGGACAACGGTTATCCGGGCAACATCATAGTTGACGACGGCACTATACCTGCAGACCGCCCGGATTTGACGGTCTTGCAGTTTGGCCCGGACGGCGACCTCTATGTGGGCAGCCTGTTGCAGGATGCTGACAGCAACCCAGACACTGGTGTGGGTGCCATCCTCAGGTACGCCGGTCCCCTGAAGCCCAATGCCGGGGAATTCAAGGGCGTATTCGGGGAAGCTAACAACATAGCGCCAACTTCCCTAGTATTCGGCCCTGACAAAAACCTCTACGTCAATGACGAGCGCGGTCAAGTTTTGGCGTTCGCCGGACCCAACTCGGACAGTCCGGGCAAATTCAAGGGCGTCGTTGCTGACGTGAAAAAGGATTTTGCCGCTACTGGGGCAAAGTTCGCGGAGTTCATAGTTCTTGGCATGGAATTCGGGCCGGAGGGCCACCTGTACACGGGTAGCGCTGCCTTCGCCGTGCAAATGGACGGCAATGTGCTGCCGGCGTTCTGCCAAATCAACATCTACGCGCTGGAAAATTCGGACAGTCCTGGCAAATACCTGGGCGTGTTTGGCGACGCCAATACCAAAGACAGCGGGCTATTTATTCCCACTACCCCGATATTTTCCCAGAATGCCTTTTGGCAACCGTTCTTTTTGGTGGCAACCAATACTGACCCGCAGGGAATCTTTGGCTCAGACGAAACAGATGCGCTGGCGGCTTACGACCGAAAGGGGAATTTTATTGGTTTCTTCAGTATGTTTCCCGGCAATGACAACCCGCTGAACGGCATCGGCGGCGTGGTTTTGGGGCCAACCGGCAATATCTTAGTCAGCTCTCAAAATTCCAATCAGGTGCTGGAGTACGACGGGTTAACCGGCAAGTTTATCGGTGTGTTTGGGGATGCCAGTCCTGAAGGCAGCGGGCTAGAATTTCCTGCCGGTATCGCCGTGGGACCTGACAATAACATCTATGTCAGCAGTTTGGGGACTGAGCGCATCCTCAAGTTCGACGGTTTGACGGGATCTTCCCAGGGTGTGTTTGCGCGGTGGAATACTTCAGACAGCCAAAAAGAGCGTTTCACTGATTTGGCTTTCGGACCTGATGGCAACCTCTATGTCTGTCTCAACCCAACCCTGGGGGATACTGAACTGGGCAAGGCACAGGTGCGCGTTTACTCCGGCGCAACCGGCGAACTTCTGCGCAGCATTGGCGGGCTGGATTTTGCCGCTTCTCTGGATTTCGGACCCGATGGCTTGCTCTATGTCAGTGACGATCCTTCCAGTGTTTTCGATGCCAGCTTTACTCCTGTAGCGCCTCGCAAATCAGGTCGGCTTGTGGTTTTCAACTTGCAGGGAAACCAGGTTCGCAGCTTCTATGTCGGTGTGGGAAATGCGGGGAATATCGCTTTCTCTCCGGACGGAAATCTTTACCTCAGCAACCCTGCTGCCGGTATGCTGACTGTGTGCAACACGGTAACTGGACAGCCTTTTGGTCTTATACCAGTTCCTGCAGTCACAGGTGAAATGGGACGCCCAACTGGTGTCACTTTCTTGGCTGTCTCTTTACAGGAGCAGGTTCTTTAAGATCCCCGGCTGAGTCTGGGAAAACTTGGGCTTTTTTAGCCGGCGCTACAGACTTTTCAGCTTCCTCTAGGGGCGGGAAAAATATATCCATGACTTCGCAGCTTTGATATTAATAAACCCGCCCCTATTTTAGTTGTGGGAGCTTAATCGCAACACTACTGGAATAACTTCTGAATTGCCTCCAACTGGCTGGTATCGCGGATAATCAGAAAAATGCCCAAACCCAGCAGCAGCATTAATCCGGTCTGCATTACGCCGTCTTGAATGTGGGTGGGCAGGGGCTTGCCGCGCAGCCCTTCAATCAGCAGGAAAGCCAGCTGTCCGCCGTCCAGTGCCGGCAGGGGCAAGATATTAATAATTGCCAGGTTGATGCTGATAATTGCCGCAAACAGAAACAAGTTGCCGGTGTCATTTTGGGCGACTTTGGCACCTTCCTCGACAATTTTCACCGGCCCCGCGACCTGACCGACGGTTTCTTTAAAGTGGGTGATCAGCTGGTAAAACCCCTGCACCGTCCCGACAAAGATAGCCTGAAACCTGTCAGCGGCGAGACTCAACACCTCGAAACTGCTGTTGGCCCGCCGGTAGGTGGCCGTGCCGTTGGGAGCCAGCTGCACACCAATGCGACCTCTGCCTTCTGGTGTCGGTTGGGGCGTCACCGTCACGGATAGCTTGGCCTTGTTGCGCTCCAGAGTCAGCTCCAGGGGCCGGTCGGCATGGGATTCGATGGCTTCCTTGAGGGTGGGGATGGCCTCTTTGTCGGCTCCCAGTTCCTTCCCGCCCACGGCTATAATAATGTCTCCTGATTTAATCCCCGCTCTAGCTGCGGCGGAGTCTTGCGAAACGACTTGGGGCACTAGAACCCCAGGCTGGAAGTTAAATCCCGCCGGCACGCCGTAAGTGCCGAACTGAGCGACTAGCACCAGATAGGCAAAGATTAAATTGGCAATCACCCCAGCGCTAATCACAATAGCTCGGTCTAGGATGGGCCGGTTGCGCAACAGATTGGGGTCATTTTCAGGAATGTTGCTCTCCTCGGGGTCGTCATCGGGGAAGCCGACAAAGCCACCCAGAGGGATCGCCCGAATCGCGTACTCTGTTTCGGGCCCTTGATATTTCCACAGAATGGGGCCAAAGCCGATAGAGAAGCGATTGACGTGAATTTTCTGCAGGCGAGCCGCCATGAAGTGGCCAAGTTCGTGTACCACAATCAAAAGCGCCAGAACCGCGATCGCTGCCAAAACTGACATGTACTAATCCAGTGATACTACGCTATATGTGCTGCCGGCTCCCGGATTCGGGAGCCTTTAATTATTGTGACGTATTCTACGATTCTGCGCCGGTTTCCTGTCCCGAAAGAAACAAAGGCATCTATAATAGCACATTAATATTCTTTTGTCAAAGATTTGGGGTAATTTTCTCGTTCCCAGGCGGAGCCTGGGAACGAAAACCGGTCGGCTCTGCCGACTGCATTGCTGACAGGGGTGGGAGATCGGCTGTTGGGCTAATAATGCTGCATGTGGTCGAAAGGAGGCAGTCGCGACGATCTGCGCACACCACCACCAATGAAAAGTCGCTTCGGGCGGCGGAGATCCAGTAGGGCTAAAGCCCAACTACGAACCTTTTTCTCCCCCTCCCCGCAGCCGGCAATCGGGGGTTGGGGGGTGGGGTTCTTTTGATGTGCAACGCCAATTACAGCACCTCGCGCCCCAGGTAAGGCTGCAAGGCTTCCGGGATGCGGACTGTGCCATCGGGCTGCTGGTAATTTTCCAGGATCGCCGACATGGTGCGCCCGATGGCCAAGCCAGAACCGTTGAGGGTGTGGGGGAACTGGGTGCCCTTCTTACCGGCTTCCTTAAAGCGAATATTGGCCCGTCGCGCCTGAAAGTCGCCGAAATTCGAGCAGCTGGAAATCTCGCGGTATTTGCCGGCGGAGGGGAGCCACACTTCTAGATCGTAGGTCTTCTGCGATGAGAAGCCCAAGTCGCCGGCGCACAGTTCGATTGTCCGGTAGGGCAACTTGAGAGCTTCCAAGATAGCTTCGGCATCTCGCACCAGAGTTTGATGCTCCTGCTCAGAGGTGCTGGGGTGGACAAATTTTACCAGCTCAACTTTATTGAATTGGTGCAAGCGGATTAGCCCCCGCGTGTCTTTGCCGTAACTGCCGGCTTCCCGCCGGAAGCAGGGGGTGTAAGCGCAGTGATAGATGGGCAATTGCTCTGCAGGGAGGATTTCATCCCGGTAGAGGTTGGTCACCGGCACCTCAGCGGTGGGAGCCAGCCACAAGTCATCTTGGGCGCATTTGAAGCTCTCTTCGGCAAATTTGGGCAGCTGACCGGTGCCGGTGAGGGAAGCGCTGTTAATCAAGATCGGGGGGAGGACTTCTATATAGCCGGCTTGGATCTGCCGGTCGAGCATGAAGCTAATCAGAGCTCGCTCCAGAGCCGCACCGGCACCGATCAGCGTCACAAACCGGCTTTGCGCCACTTTCGCCGAGCGCTCGAAGTTGAGGATGCCGAGCTTTTCGCCGATTTCCCAGTGGGGGAGGATGCCGGCATTTTGGGGAATGTACTCGTCACCCCAGCGACGCACCTCCAGATTGTCATTTTCATCTTTGCCTGTCGGTGTCGAATCGCTGGGCAAGTTAGGGATGGACAGCAACAGCTCGTCGATCTGGGATTTCAGCTCTTTTTCCTTTGGCTCCAGTTCGCTCAGCTGGGATTTGAGCTGGTTGCCTTCCTCTTTCAAAGCTTGAATTTCTGGATCGTCCGGCTTGGCACCGGCCTTCATTTTTTGGCCCACCAGTTTGCCAATTTCGTTGCTGCGAGCTTGCAGCTTGGAGCGCGTCGTCTCCAGCTCCCGCTGCTGGGCGTCAATGCTGAACAGCGGCTGTAAATCGTAGTTTCCGCCGCGCCGGTTCAGGCGCTCCTGCACTGCTTGTGGATTTTCCCGGATTTGCTTGATATCGAGCACGGATGTTCCCCAGACTCTCTCTTAGAGTGTTGTTCTGCCAACTTACAAGGATTATCCTATCGCGCCTGCCGGCTGACCTTCCACGCTGCTGCGGATGGGACGAGCCGGCTTGCAGGTGGGCTTTCAGGGCTTGCCCCCGTGCCCGGGCGGGGGGGTATCTAAAGGGGGGCTTTAAGAAATTTCCCCCCCCCTTTTTAAGCTACCGTTTATACACATCTTGGGTATGTGACTGCACGCCTCGCCCCTCACCCCCCTCACCGCCCACACAAGGGGAGCTTACAGGGGTAGGTTTTTCGGTTTGGAAGCAAAGAGGGC
>JALOOK010000463.1 GCA_025454445.1 Oscillatoria sp. Prado101
ATTTCACGAGCTGGCGTCCCCAAACCCCCCTTCACTTTTTATTCACTTGCGCTGGGTAGTTGGCAGCACTGCTAGCATAGTCCTTCCGAGGCATTACCCCAGTCTCACTGATCAGATGGTTAATTTCTCTGACCGCATCTTGAATCCGCTGAATATATTTCATGCTTTCCGCCGCTGTCCACTGATGGTTATAAATTTCCAGCAACTGAGCCGAAAGCAGGATCACCGTCATTCGAGTGCGGAGCTCCTCAGATATCGTAGTGGCGCAGCCTGCGTGTATCTGGCGGATTTCTCGATCCAGCACTTCTTGCCATCCCGAGCTTTCCGCGATCGCCACAGGCACTGCTTCCAGAATCCCTGACTTTCTCGCATCCATATCTGCACCGTTCCCTGATAAAACTGTTTTTTCCACGCTTACCATTCAACCTAACAGCCGCTTGCGTGAAATCAAGTCTGCCCAAAGAGTTGTTTGCTGCGTGAGTTTGTATGATTTGTATGATTTGACTGATTTCGTTACAATTTGTAACAAAAATCTCCCTGCCGGCTCAGATAGGCCGCTATAGAGATAAGACTCGTGATATTAAAATCAAATAAAAATCCGTCCTCTATTGGTAAAGGAGTATGATAAAACGATCTCTTCAGGCATCTCCCGAAGGTGCACTCCGAGCCAAGCAGGCTGTGGCCCGCAAAGGATGGACGCAACAGGACTTAGCCAATGAAGTCGGTTTGAGGACTCGCCAGCCGATCAGCAGATTTTTTGCAGGCCAGCCGGTGGATCGTCGCGTGTTTATGGAAATCTGCTTCCAGCTCGGGCTCGACTGGCGGCAGATTGCCGGTCTGCCTGCAGAGGTTCAAGCCCAGCAATCCCCAACCCCTGTAGCCACCGTCGTGGCTGTCGCGCCCCTGGTGCAACAGCTGCGCTCCCTGTGCCACCACAAAATTGCCGATCAGTGCGGCAGTTTGCGGATGCTGGACGTTGCCCGCCCTGTAGACATAGGAGATATTTACATAGATGTCAATATCCTCGAAGAAATCACCAGCCGCCGGTGGCTGGATATCTCCGATCTGCTGCAAAACTTCGACCCAACTGAAGATCAATTTGACCGCTTGGGCCTGGGCCAGGTGCGCCAGCAGCGCGTGCCCGCCCTAGAAGCGATTGCCAGATACCCCAAGCTGATGGTGCTCGGCAAACCCGGTGCCGGTAAAACCACCTTTTTGCAATATGTGGCCATCCAGTGCAACAAAGGCCAGCTGATGCCAGACCGGCTGCCGGTGTTTGTCCGGCTGAAAAACTATGCCGACGACGCCGGCAAAACTCTCCCCCCCGGAACAGGGGGGCGAACCTTCACCTCTCTCGAAGACCACATCAGCCAGGAACTCTCCGGCTGCGGCGTCTCCCGCGAGCAGCTGGAAACCGCGCTCCAGCACGGCAAAGCCTTAATTTTGCTAGACGGCTTAGATGAAGTCCCCGAACAAGACAGCGAGGAAATCCTCAAACAAATCCGCCGGTTCTGCCAGCAACACTACAGCAACCACTTGGCCATCAGCTGCCGGATTGCCGCCCACAACTACCGCTTTGAGGGCTTCACAGAAGTTGAAGTTGCCGATTTCAACTCGGCGCAAATCGAAGCCTTCGCCAAAAAATGGTTTGTCGCCGCTACCGGCAAACCGGCAGACGGACCCGCACTGGCGGCCCAATTTATTGAGCAGCTCAAGCGCCCCGAAAACAAGCAAATCCGAGAGCTGGCCATCACCCCCCTGCTGCTCAACCTCGCCTGCTTAGTATTCAGCGCCAAAGCCGATTTCCCCTCCAACCGCGCCAAGCTTTACGAAGAAGGGCTGAGCATTTTGCTCGTCAAATGGGACTCCACCCGAGGCATTCACCGGCAAGATTGCTACCGCTCCTTACCCCTGACCGAAAAAATTCAGCTGCTCACCCACTTGGGAGCCACCACCTTTTTTGCCGGCGAATATTTCTTCGAGCAGAGCAAAATCCAGCAATACATCGCCGACTATCTAGCCACCTCGCCCAACGCCCCAAAAGACCCCGTAGCCCTCCAGCTCGACAGTGAAGCCGTACTCAAAGCCATTGAATCGCAGCACGGCTTATTAATCGAGCGGGCGCGACGAATTTACTCCTTCTCTCACCTGACCTTTCAAGAATACTTTGCAGCCAGAAAAATCGCCGCCTCCTGCGAATTTATTCTCCTCGCCAGTCACAGCGGCGACAAGCGCTGGCGGGAAGTATTTTTGCTAGTCGCCGGCATGCTGCGCCCTGCCGATCCCCTGCTGCTGCAGGCGTTACAGCACACCGAAACCCTCGCCACCTCCGACGAGAAAGTGCGGGAATTTCTCCGCTCGGTCAACCACAAAGCCCTCACACTTCACGCCAGGGGCAAACCGGCAGCCGCCAGAGCCTTTTACTTTTCCCTCGCCCGCGCTGTAGACCATTATTTGGTCGGTGCCCTCAACCTGGGCCCAACTACCTGTCCCTTTCCCAATTTCCCTTACTTTCCCCTCTCCCTTTACCTTTCCCTAGCTCACAGCCTCGACCGCGAATTGGCCAAAATCAATTCTGCAGGCAGCCTTTATACCGCCCTCAATTTTAACTTTTCCCCCAACCGCCATCTCGAAAAAGTCGATCCTGTTTTTGAAAGAGCTGTCAGCAGGCTTTCCACTCTGGAAAAAACCCTTGACTTTGCCCTCGAACTTGACCTAGCCCGCCAGCCCGAAAAAGCCAGTGAATTGCAGCGTTTGCTGCAAAAGCTGAGAGCTGAACTCCCCAACCTTGACAAAGACCTAGAAAACCTTAAGGCTTGGTGGGATGCCGCCGGGAGAACCTGGATTGACAAATTTATATCCGCGATTGATAAATACAGCCGTGCCGGCGTGCACTGGCAGTTCAGCAAGAAGCAAAGACAAGTTCTCAAAGATTATTATGAAGCGAATAAATTGCTAGCAGACTGCCTCCAGAGCAACTGCCAGGTGACGCCGGATGTCCGCGAGCAGATAGAAAATAGCTTGCTCTTAAGTCAGTGAGCGGGAGAGCGAGCAACCGGGTTTCTTTAAGAAACCCGGTTTCTGGTTCTCAGCCAGTCGCTCCCCCTCCCCCCTTGCCAGGGACTTCTGGTGTGGTTGCCACCGGCACTTGCATTGGGGGACACGATCTTGCGCCCCCTTTTTTCGGGTAGGAACAGGGGGAGAGGGGGGAGGAAAGGGGGGGGAAAAGGGGGGAGCTTGATGCTTATACTTGTAGGGATCAACTCTGTTAGAATCAAATAAAAATTACCGCGCACATTAAAAACCAGGCCAGCTACCGACTCCTACCGCGCCCGTACTAATCGGGCAATTCCATACTCGATAAGAAAAAAATGCCCGGACACGATATAATTGTTATTGCAGCCTCCGCCGGTGGGGTGGAAGCTCTAACCAAACTAGCCTCCGGTTTGCCAAAAAACCTGCCTGCTGCGTTATTTGTCGTTCTTCACATTCCCCCCCAAGCGGACAGCGTTCTGCCCCGAATTCTCAGCCGCACCGGCACCCTGCCAGCCAGCCACCCCATTGATGGCCAAACCATTGAGCGCGGGCGGATTTATGTGGCACCGCCAGACCGGCACCTGCTGCTGGGACGCGGCCACATCCACTTGGCCAAAGGGCCGAAAGAGAACGGCCACCGGCCAGCCGCCGATCCCCTGTTTCGCACTGCAGCGCAGGCATACGGGCGCAGGGTAGTGGGGGTGGTGCTGTCGGGAAATCTCCAAGACGGCACTGCCGGTTTGCAGGCGGTGAAAATGCGCGGTGGGGTAGCTATTGCCCAAAATCCGGCAGAGGCGCTTTATTCGGGAATGCCGCGCAGCGCCTGCCAGAATGTGGCGGTCGATGGGGTGCTGCCGGTGTCAGAAATTGCCGCCGTTTTGGTGCGACTGGCCAGTGAGCCGGTGGGGGAAGAAAAAGGACTGGCCCTCTATCGATTCCAAACAAGTTAAAAGCTGTGAATAAATCAGATAATAACCCAAGTGGCAACTTTTGTCGGCGGAGCCGATAAAACGGCGTTCCCAGCCAGAGGCTGGGAACGAGAGGGAACGAAAGGGTTTCCCTCTCTTACTCCCCCTCCCTGCTTTTCGGGGAAGGAAAGGCCCCCTCTGGGGATAAGGGGCAGGGGGGCCCCCTCTGGGGATAAGGGGCAGGGGGGCCCCCTCTGGGGATAAGGGGGCTCGGGGCCCCCTCTGGGGATGGGGGTAGAGGGGTTGGGGGGTGGGGTT
>JALOOK010000464.1 GCA_025454445.1 Oscillatoria sp. Prado101
AGCTGACCTTGGTTTCCTATGCCGTCACCCGCGCCGCCTACGAAAAAATCATCCCGCGGTTCGCGCAACAGTGGAAGCAGGAGCACAACCAGAACGTGACTTTCAATCAAAGCTATGGCGGATCTGGCTCGCAAGCTCGCGCTGTGGTTGATGGGCTCGAAGCCGATGTCGTGGCGCTAGCCCTCGCGCTGGACACCAAGAAGGTTGAGAAAGCTGGGCTGATTCAGCCCGGGTGGGAAAGCAAAGCGCCCAATAACGCCATCGTGCACAAATCCGTGGCGGCGATCGTCACCCGCGACGGCAATCCCAAAGGCATCAAAACCTGGGATGACCTGGCCAAAGATGGGGTGAGCACGATTACCGCCAACCCCAAAACCTCTGGGGGTGCCCGGTGGAATTTCCTGGTTTTGTGGGGTGCGGTAACGAAAACCGGCGGCGATGACGCCAAAGCCGAGGAATTCACCGCCAAAGTCTACAAAAACGTGCCGGTGCTGCCCAGAGATGCCCGTGAAGCCAGCGATGTCTTTTTCAAGCAAGGTCAGGGGGATGCCTTAATCAACTACGAAAACGAAGTGATTCTGGCTAAGGCTAACGGTCTTAACCTTCCTTACGTCGTGCCCGATGTCAACATCTCCATCGACAGTCCTGTCGCCGTCGTCGATAAGAATGTAGACAAACACAAAACGCGCGAAGTGGCAGAAGCATTTGTTAAGTTTCTTTACACGCCTGCCGCCCAGCGCGAGTTTGCCAAAGTGGGATTTCGTTCCGTTGACCCCGCTATTGAGCAAGAATTTGCCAGCCAGTATCCCAAGATTAAAACCCTGTTCACGGCGCAAGATTTGGGGGGGTGGGATGAAATTCAGAAGAAGTTCTTCGATGACGGTGCGGTTTTTGATAAAATTCAGGCTAACCTGAAGAGATAACCTCAGTTACAATAGGGAGGATCTGCCTCCCAGCTCTCATTCCCGGGCGTGCGGACTAAGGCGGCTAGCGCGTAGCCTGGGAACGAGAAAAGGGTAAAAGAAGGAAGCTGACCTTCTTTCTTTTCCCCAGTACCCAGTCCTTAGTCTGTAGTCTGTATGACTGTATCTGCTCGAGAACCATCCAATCCGATTGGGCAAAACCCTGTGGGCCAGCTGTCCAAGCTCTCTTGGCCTTGGCGCATCACCCTGGGGTATCTCACCCTGATGCTATTTCTGCCGGTGGCGGCGCTGCTGCTAAAAGCGAGTACGGAGAATCCGCTTAATTTCTGGAAGATTGCCACCGATCCGGTGGCAGTGGCTACCTATGATGTTACCTTCGTGACAGCGCTGGTGGCGGCGCTGGTGAATGGAGTCTTTGGCACTTTAATTGCTTGGGTTTTGGTCCGGTACGATTTTCCTTTCAAGCGGTTAATTGATGCGGCGATTGATTTGCCCTTTGCCCTGCCCACCTCGGTTGCCGGTTTGACTCTGGCAACAGTGTACAGCGATAACGGCTGGATTGGTTCGCTGCTAGCGCCCCTGGGAATTAAGGTGGCATTTACCCGCCTGGGGGTGGGGGTGGCAATGATTTTTATTTCCTTGCCTTTCATCGTGCGCACATTGCAGCCGGTGTTGCAGGAAATGGAAAAGGACGTTGAGGAAGCCGCTTGGTCGCTGGGCGCTTCTCAGTGGCAAACTTTCTGGCGCGTTGTCCTGCCTCCTTTAATACCAGCTATATTGACCGGCGTCTCTCTGGGCTTTTCCCGCGCGGTTGGCGAATACGGTTCAATTGTAATTGTGGCGGCGAATATTCCGTTTAAAGATTTAATCGCCTCGGTGCTGATTATCCAAAGGTTGGAGCAGTACGATTATTCGGGCGCGACGGTTATCGGCAGCGTTTTGTTAGCTATTTCGCTGCTGATGCTGTTGGCAATTAACTTCTTGCAAGCTTGGAGGCGTCGCTATGAATCCTGAGGTTGGACATTTGAACAGTAAGGTGCCACCGGCAGCCGGATCGGCAGAAAAGGAGCGCCCGTGGGTGAAACCCACTTTGATTGCTGTGGCGGTCGGCTATTTATCGTTAGTGATGTTCATTCCAGCGCTCAATGTCTTCGTGCAAGCGTTTAAGGGAGGGGTTGGGCCGTTTTTACAAAACCTCACAGAACCGGCGTTTATCCATGCCGTAAAGCTGACCGTCATAATCGCCCTGATTGTTGTGCCGGTGAATACAGTTTTTGGGCTGTGCGCCGCTTGGGTGATTGCGCGGAATCAATTTCGGGGGCGGGCTTTGCTGATTAGCATTTTAGACGTGCCCTTTGCGGTGTCGCCGGTGGTAGCTGGGCTGATGATTGTGCTGCTTTACGGGCGGAATGGCTGGTTTGGGCCACTGCTAGAAGCCGCCAACATTAAAATTGTGTTTGCCATGCCGGCAATGGTGCTGGCCAGTTCTTTTATCACCCTGCCTTTCGTCGCCCGCGAAGTGATTCCGGTTTTGGAAGAAGCTGGTGTGGATCAGGAGGAAGTCGCCCGGACGCTGGGCGCGAATGACTGGCAGATATTCTGGCGCGTCACTCTGCCGAATATTCGCTGGGGGCTGCTGTATGGCGTGATTTTGACCAATGCGCGGGTGATGGGCGAGTTTGGCGCTGTGTCGGTGGTTTCTGGAAATATTGCTAATCAAACGCAAACTCTGCCTCTGTTTGTCGAGGAAGCTTACAAGCAGTACCAGACGCAATCGGCTTTTTCGGCTGCGGTTCTGCTGGCTTTTCTCGCAGTCGTCACGCTCGTCTTGAAGGAAATTCTAGAGCGCAAAACCAAAATTAAAGAGGTTGAATAGCGCGAGGGAAGGACAGGCGAGACGCCTGTCCTACGTCGCCGCCCTTGTAAAGCAGCGTTGGGACAGGGGAGGGGTCTGTCCTGCGCGACGGCTAAAGGCCCCTAAGTTATTAGGCTAATAATCCTGCTTGTTGTAGAAAGGAGGCAGAGCCTCGATAGCAGCGTTCCCAGGCTCTGCCTGGGAACGAGGCGAACGGCTAAAGGTTACTAAAGCGTTTTTCAGGAAAGGAGGAAAATATGACAGTTTCTGCTGCCGGTGAGAATCAGATAACTCGCATCCGCATTCGGATTCCGCCAAAATATCATCAGGAGCCGGTAATCTCTCGACTCGTCTCTCAGTACGGCTTGACCGTCAATATTGCGGCAGCCTTACTTGGCCAAAATGCCAGAGAGGACGGCTGGTTCGACTTGCAACTTCAAGGCACGAGCGCTCAAATTCGCAGCGCTTTAATTTACTTGAATGATTTAGATTTGGAAGTTTTTGATGAGTTAAATAAGTAGGAGACTAAGATGATTGATCAGGAGAAACAAGATTCTGAATACACGCTCATTCATCCTGCCGGCGCGGCAGCAGATGCCGCAGGGGAGGACAAAAGGCCGACTCAAATCCGCATCCGAATTCAGATTCCTCAAAAATATCATGAGGAGCCGGTGATTTCCCGCCTGATTTCTGATTTCGGCTTGAGCGTGAATGTCAATGGTGCTCTGCTGGCCGGCAACGCTCCCAGTGATGGCTGGTTTGATTTGGAACTCCGGGGAGCGAACAGCCAAATCCAGCGGGCTCTGGTTTACTTGGATGAAATAGGTGTGGAAATCTGGAGCAAATCCACCGATCCGGATGAGGAGAATTGGTGAGTGGCTGTTGCCGGTGCATATTGGGCATTGGGCATAGTCTCGTTCCCAGGCTCCGCCTGGGAACGCTGGACAGAGGAGGCAGTCACTTCGGAACTGCGCACACCGCCACCAATGAAAACTTGGCCGGCAGCGAGAGCTCCGGTAGGGCTAAAGCCCAACTACAAACCTTTTCAAGTCAGAGCCTCCCCCCGCTGGCAAGATCCCGCTGGCAAGGGCACCGCTGCCCGGGCCGCACGCCCACACGAGTGGCCATTCCCTGCCGGTGCGGGGCACGAGAAGTCCTGAGGGGATGAGAGCGACAACTGATAAGGAAAACTTATCACTGTCATAAGTAAATTTTTCTTAAACCCCCTTTACAAACCTTAATCAGGTGTGTAATCTAGTAATCAAGGTAGAGAAAACGCTACCGACAACCTTGAAAAATAAATAACGGACTCATAAATCAATGACCACCACCTTACAGCGTCGCGAAAGCGCCAATGTTTGGGAACGGTTCTGCAGCTGGGTCACCAGCACCGAAAACCGCATCTATGTCGGCTGGTTCGGTGTTCTGATGATCCCCACCCTGCTCACCGCCACCATCTGCTACATCATCGCCTT
>JALOOK010000049.1 GCA_025454445.1 Oscillatoria sp. Prado101
AGAGTTTGAAACGTTCTACACTAAGAACATCCTGCTCAACGAGGGCATCCGCGCTTGGATGGCTCCCGCTGACCAGCCGCACGAGAGCTTCATCTTCCCCGAAGAAGTCCTGCCTCGCGGTAACGCTCTGTAATCTCCAATCCGCTTGCCCGGGTGCCCCTTGCGGGCACCCTCACACCCCCCACCCCGCGTGGGGGTTGTTTTTTGGGACACGCAGGACAGGCGTCCCGCCTGTCCTGCGCCTTATATAGCAGTAGCCACTTACCCTACCCTCGTTCCCAGCCTGGCAGCTGGGAACGCCACTCTGTCGGCACCGCCGACTGTCACCTCCAAGCAAATTAAACGCACAAAATTATATCACAGGTGCGCCTGGATGGCAATGGTTAGATTGATAAACAGAGCTAATATAAAGTTTTAAATTTTAAATCTAAGATCGGTTGCACAACTGTTGGTTTTTTGTTATAGTGTGTTCTGTGAACACAAGCCAGTAAAAAACCGCTTAGGGAGAAGGAGGTGATGCCTATGCAAGATAGTAGTAAACGCATGGGTCATCAGATTGAAGTCAACCGGCTGTGCGCCGGGGCTGTTCTCTAACAGCCAGCCTGATTCCCTTCGGGGGAGTCGAGAGGCTTCAAAAGTCGGGCTGGCAGGGAGTTCCTCCCGGCAGTCTGGTTTCAATTCTGAAGACCCACTAGACCGCTCTCACCTATAGTGTGAAGGTGTATACTTTCTCACTACCCGTGAGAGCGGATAGTTTTTTTCGGGGGTGGCAAAGGCGTCGCTCGCCAGAAAACAGGGTAGAATAGGAAGAGTTTCCCCCAGGCGAGGGCAGCTTTCCTGGGCAAATGCGCCGGTGGTGCTGCCCAAAAGGGTATGCTAGTCCTAGCAGTGCGGGCTGCGCTGTGGGGGAGCGGGTTTGAGAGCCAGAGCTCAGGCGCAGCCATCGGAAAAAAATTTATAGGGTATTGTTAGAACAGTAGGGGTGGAGAGCGTGGCAGAGTTACTCAGTGAGAGCGAGATTCAAGAGCGTGCCGGTCAGCTGTCAGAGTGGACAGTTGAGGGTAAGGAACTCCAGCGCACTTGGAGATTTAAGGATTTTGTCGAAGCTATCGCATTTGTGAACAACCTGGTTGAGCCGGCAGAAACTGCTGGCCACCATCCAGATATCGCTATTTCCTACAATAAGGTCAGCGTAAGCTTGACCACCCACGACGCCGGCGGTTTAACTGAGAAAGACTTTGAGCTAGCGAAGGTGATTTCAGAGTTGAAATAAAATCGCCGCTGGAGAGAGAAAATTTAATCACGGATTTTCTAGGCAAAGCCGGATAGCGTGATAGAATACACACAGAGATTTGAGGACAGCCCTATAGGCCAGATAGTGGCTCTTTGAATTTTCCACTGTCCCAATTGCGGGTTTATGCTATCGCGGGACTGGAACGGCGATGCATGGGATTTTCCTGAAAGATTTGCGGGATACCGCCTCTATCACTTTTGCCGGTGATAGTGCTATCGTTGCATTGTCCGGGAATGCCCGAACAAATGTCGCGTAAATGTGTCAGCATGGTCTTAGACAACCAAGCACGACCGCAGTCGGCTGCCGGTAGAACTGAATTAATTGAGCAACTGCTGGACATCGGTGCGGCCCTGTCCAGCAGTTCCGATCTGGGTGAATTGCTGAACCTGATTTTATCCAAGAGCCGGGAGATCACCTGTAGCGATGCCGGCAGCGTTTACTTGGTGGACTCCAGCGACGGCTATCCCAAATTGCTGTTTAAGGTGGCGCAGAACGCTTCTCGCCCCAACGTTTCATTCCGGGAGTTTGCCATTCCCCTGACGCGCCAGAGCTTGGCGGGGTATGTGGCGCTCACAGGGGAAAGCTTGAACCTTTCAGACGCCTACGCTTTGCCATCGGGAGTGCCCTACCAGCTGGATAGGAGTTTTGACCGCGACATTGATTACCACACCCGCTCGGTTCTGGTTTTGCCCATGCAAAACCGGCAGGGGGAAATCGTGGGCGTGGTGCAGCTGATCAACCGCAAGGTGGCTCCAGACGTGGCGGTGACCGCTGAAAACGTGCGGGAGCTGACTCAGCCTTACTCGGAGTGGGAGGAGCGCATTGTCCGCTCCCTGGCTTCGCAGGCGGCCATCTCCATAGAGCGCAACCAGCTGCAGGAGAATATTAAGCAGCTGTTCGAGGGGTTTGTCAAAGCCTCTGTACAGGTAATTGAAGCGCGAGATCCCTGCACGTCTGGCCATTCCGAGCGGGTGGCGGCGCTGACGGTGCGCCTGTGCGAAGAAATTAATTCCGCCACTGCTGGGCCACTAGGCGCGGTAAACTTCAGCGACCGCCAAATGCAAGAAATTCGCTACGCGGCAATGCTGCACGATTTTGGCAAAGTTGGGGTGCCAGAAGCGATTTTGGTGAAAGAGAAAAAACTTTACCCCTCACAGCTGGAAGTTATCCGTCACCGCTTTGCTCTGGTGCGCCGGACTCTGGAACTGGAGTGCGCCCAAGCCAAGTTGAGATATTGGCTGGAACATCCGGCCCACCGGCCAGATGCCTCGGACTCTGGCTGTCCGTGCCAAGCGCAGATGGAACAGTTGGATGCCGGTCTGCAAAAAACAGTTGAGGAACTTGATTATTACTGGAATCTGCTGGTAGAAGCCAACGAACCGAGTATTTTGGCGGAGAAACCCTTGGCCAAGATAAAAGAGCTGTGCCGCTACACCTATCGAGATGTGGACGGGCAAACTAAGCCACTGATTTCTTCCGGCGAGATGGCTCAGCTGATGGTGCTCAAGGGAACCCTGACTGATGAAGAGCGCTCGGCCATTGAGTCTCATGTCACCCACACCTACGAATTTCTCAAGCGCATTCCCTGGACAAAGGACTTGCAAGACATCCCTGAGATTGCTTACGGCCATCACGAAAAGCTCGATGGCACCGGCTACCCCCGCCAGTTGCACCAGTCCGAAATTCCCGTGCAAACTCAGGTGATTACCATTGCCGATATTTATGACGCCCTGACGGCGGGCGACCGGCCCTACAAGAGGGGTCTGCCGGTGAGAGAGGCTCTCGATATTCTGCGACAGGAAGCAGCAAGCCACAAAATCAACCCTGAGTTTCTGGAGCTTTTTGAGCGCCGCCAAGTCTTTTCTGTACTGGGACACACTTTGGAAGTGGAGCTGTCCGGTGGGGTGGGATGACCGAACCGCCACAGCAGGCGCAAGCGCTGCCAGAACTGACTCCGCACCGCCGGTGGACTCCCCGGGCCATAGGGACCCAGCCGCTGACCGCATTGCCAGGGCAAAAACGAGCGGGCCTATTAAGAAGATTTAGTGATGGCAGGCTCGACTCAAAGATATGCCCCAAAAGCAAAAATGTTAATATTTTATACTTTTAAAATGCTTGCAGAGCGCCATGTGGGCAGAGCCTGCAGAGCGGCGGAGTCTGGCAGCAGCTGCGCAACGAGGGAAACTCGTAGGGGGGGCAAAGAGTCGCCGACCTGACACCAAGGTGGAAAGACAGGCCACAAAACTAAAAAGGTTAATCAGCTTTAGTGCATTAAAGTATGCGCTATCTATCTCTATACTCCGTTCTCAGGCTCCTGCAGGGAATCGGTTTCGGTCGGCTCTACGTCCTTTCTCCAATAAGCAAATTAAAAGCCTGGGTACTAAAATTAGCCAAAGTTGCAACTTTGGCAGGCTCTGCCGACAAAACGGCGTTCCCAGCAATAGGGGCGGGCCCTTCCGCCCCGGAACGAGGGGAGGCTGGGAACGAGAGGAAATAGCCGGGGTTTTGTAGTGCCGGTGGCACAAAAGCCCGCCCCCGTGCCCGTATTGTAAGCAGCAACTTGAGTTACTAAATAAGCCCCACAGGCAATTGGCAAAGAGCAAAGTCTGCCCTATAATAGCAAATTTAGCAGGGGCGGGGTTAGCCAAAAGGCAGGCCAGACCGCCAAAAAGGCCCATAAACCCGCAGCCAGCTCCATTAATTGTCAGGGAAAAGGCAAATGGGAATCTCAGATGTTCGGAAACTAGCCGGAAGGAGGATTGAAGAAAAGCAGAGGCTGCCAGCAGCAGCCCTTGAGAGCGTGCCGCTTAGCCATTGTATGCTATACTTTGCTATTGGCAGCCGGCACTAGCCCGAGAACCAAAGGCGGACGGGTGCCCCTTGCCATAGGGAGCCATCTTAACCTGAAAACCCTTCGGTGGGTGGACTGTCCTGAGTTTAGATACCCGTTTCTTTAACTTTATAAAGTGGTAAATGGGAGCTGAATTGCTATAAAAATAGTGTTCGTGGGGTTTGACTGCAGGCATGGGTTGATACGCCTTGGTTGAGAGACTCTCTCAGCTTATGTATTAGGAGCGCGACTGTTAAAGGTTGGCACGCAAAAAAGTATCGGTAAGACTAACGGCATCTAGCCATTCGCTCTCAACAAGAGAGTGGACAGTTGGCACAATCAAGCGATTATCCCGCTCTGCCAAGTGTGGGGCTTAAAGCTTGCACTCCAGTAATGGGCGGCGGTGCGTCGGGCAATAAGACCGGTGCAAATAGGCTGGTATGATCAAGACTCACATCTGCTTTGCCCCGGCACAGAATGCCTTGCAAAAACAAGCCGCAAAGATTTCTAGAGCGCGTAGCTGGCGAAAAATGGCAGGCTATGTGTTAAACATAAAGAGATGGCCCGTTAGTCTCTCAAAAATAGGTGTGAGGACAAGAGGGAAAATGTCTAAGATACTTTGGAATTCATTACTGGTCAGCCCAGCGGTGCTGGGGGCAGCCTTAGTGGTTTCAGCATCGGCAATCGCTGCCGAATCAGGAGCAAGGCCGGAGGTGGCCAAAGCGGAAACGGCAGCGGAAACCCAGCTCTCAGCACCGGCTGCAAGGGCTGTGGGGGATGTGGCAGTCGCATCGGTGGCGGTGGCTGAAATCGCGGCAACAGGCAGTCAGGAACCGGCAGCCAGCTCCACAGAAGGGCTTGGCGCAGCGGCAGAAGTGCCGGTGCTGACAGCAGCAAGGGCGCTGGAACAGCCGGAAGTGGCCTCGGTAATGCCGGCAGCGGCAGAAGTGCCGGTGCAAAGGGCGGCGGCAGTTCTGGAAAATCCGGAAGCGGCGGCGGCTGAAAACCCTGCAGTGGCAGCAGAAATGCCGGCGGCTGTGACGGAAGTGCCGGTGCTGGCGGCGTCTAAGGCTCTGGAAAACTCGCAAGTCGCGCCGGTTGTGGCAGAGGAGCAAATCAATGTAACGCCGGGCGAGGCGCCGGTGGCAGAAAAGGCGCAAGTGCCGCAGCAGGTGGCGCAAATGCAGCCGGCTCCAGCGAATCCGGCAGCGGCTGAGGTTTTGCAGCAGCTGAACCGGTACACGAACGAAGGAGCCTCGAACCGCAACTCTGCCGGTCAGGTAACCTCGGTGTCTCAGCTGTCAGACGTGCAGCCCACGGACTGGGCGTTCCAAGCCCTGCAGAACCTGGTGGAGCGCTACGGCTGTATTGCGGGCTATCCAGACGGCACTTACCGGGGGAACCGCGCCCTGACCCGATATGAGTTTGCTGCCGGTTTGAACGCCTGTTTGGAAAGAATCGTTCAGCTGATTCAGCAACCCATTGACACGTCCAACTTTGTCACCAAAGCGGATTTAGCCACCCTGAACCGGCTGCTGGAAGAGTTCCAGGCGGAACTGGCCACCCTGCGCGGTCGCGTGGACGCCCTGGAAGCCCGCACCGCCGAACTGGAAGCCAATCAGTTCTCCACCACGACTAAACTGGTGGGTGAGGCGATTTTTGCCGGCACCGACTCGATTGGGGAGACAGCTGACGTACCGGCATTTCAACAGCGGGTGCGTCTCAACCTGAACACCAGCTTCACCGGTCGGGACTTGCTGATCACCCGCTTGCAAGTAGGCAACGCCATCCCTCTGAACGTGCTCAGCGAATCTCGCGAGGGCACACAGACGTTTAACGTCAATGGGGACACAAGCAATCAGTTTAAGCTAGATACGCTGGAGTATTTCTTCCCGTTTGGCGAGCGGCTGGATTTGGTTGTGGCAGCCAATGCGGGGGTTTGGGAGGACTTCACCCCCACCCTGAACCCTTACATGGAAGACTTTGATGGCGGTAATGGGTCACTCTCCGCCTTCGGTCAGCGCAACCCGATTTATCGCCTCGGCGGCGGACAGGGGATCGGGGCAAACATCCGCTTCGGTCGCAGCAACCTGTTCAATGTCCTCAAACCGAGTTCGCTCACCCTAGGCTACCTGGCGGCTCACGGCAACAACCCCGCTGGGGGCAGTGCCTTTGACGCAGGTGGCTTTTTCCGTGGCGATTATTCCGCCTTGGCGCAGCTGAACTTCACCGTAGGCGGCATATCAATGGCTGCCACCTATGTCCACTCCTATTTCAAAACCGGCAACTTTGGCTTTGATAACGGGCTGGCGAACGGTATTAGTGACACCAGCGGTTTTGTCGGCACCAATGTGGCCAATTCTCTGTTAGGTGTGGCTGGCACCAATCCGATCGTAGCCAACTCCTATGGCTTGCAGGGGTCACTGCAACTGAGCCCGCGATTCGGGATTAGCGGCTGGGTCGGCTTAACAGATATCAACCTGATGGGTAATGGCACTGGCCGGCGTGGGGATGGTGAAATCTGGAACTACGCACTCACCCTCGCCTTCCCGGATCTCTTGAAGGAAGGGAACCTGGGCGGTATTGTTGTGGGTGCCCAACCTTACCTGGGATATCTGGAAACAACTGGCCCTTCCCCCATCCGCTTCAACAATGGTCGCGGTGGCGGTGCTATTCCCTGGCACATCGAAGGGTTCTACAAGTGGCAGGTGACGGATAATATTTCGCTGACGCCTGGTGTGATCTGGCTTTTGAATCCGAACCAGCAGGACGGGGAGTTCGGCGGCACAGATGACACCGTTATCGGTACGATCCGGGGCACCTTCACCTTCTAGGTGCCCGAAGATACAGGATTGCTTGAGGGGGCGGGTCTGTCAAACCCGCCCTGGCAAAAAGCTCCGCACTGGGCGGAGCTTTTTTATTTTTGCTGTGATTCAGGAAAAACCCCGGTGGAAAACCGGGGTATAATAGCTTTGATGCAGGATTTTGGGCGCTAGGCGCTTGGTACTGGGCATGGGGCATGGGTTGCTGGGGGGCGGGTGTATCAGTGTTTTGGGCTGTGCGGCTTCGATTTCGGGTTCGCCCGCCCCTACGGGATACGCACTGGGGGGGCGGGTTTATCAGTGTTTTGGGCTGTGCGGCTTTTCTTTCTGGCAAAACCCGCCCCTACAGAGTCCGCCGGCTTTCCAGTCCCACCTTGCGACACGGGATACGCACTGGGGGGGCGGGTTTGTAAGTGTTTTGGGCTGTGCGGCTTTTCTTTCTGGCAACACCCGCCCAGGCAGACTCTGCCGGCCTTGTCCGGCAATTCGACTCGCAAACCAGTCAGCGCCTGTAGCATATAAATGGTATTCTGTCAACCTCTCTAGAATAAATTTCCAGACAGCAGGAGCGCGGTGACTGCGCCCTTGCTAAAGTTGCAGATGGTGGGAAAAATCGAGAACCTGATACCGCGACATTATTCCGGATCTGGTACCGGACAACGCAACGATAGCATGGTTTCTAACCCCACCCGCAGTCCCAAGTCCAAAGAAACCGGGTTTCTTATGCAGAGATTGGGCATGCAAGAGCTAATATTCGCAAAGAAACCCGGTTTCTAACCCCCCAGGGCAAAGAAACCCGGTTTCTAACCCCTCCCGCAGTCCCCAGTCCCTATCACCGGCAAAGATGATAGAGGCGTTATCCCGCAAAGCTTTCAGGAAAATCCCATGCATCGCCATTCCAGTCGAGCGATAGCATAAACCCGCAATTGGGACAGTGGAAAATTAAAATACCCACTATCTGGTCAATAGGGCTGTCCTCAAATATCTCTGTGTATTATATCACGCTATCCGGCTTTGTCAAGAAAATCCGTGATTAAATTTTCTCTCTTGAGGTTGAATCTAGCCTGTGCAACTCAGACCCAAAAGTGAATACGCCCTCTTGGCGATGTTAGAGCTCGCCACTCGCTATAAGGACGGCGAGCCGATGCAAATTAGGCAAATTGCGGGGCTGCAAAATATCCCTGACCGCTATCTGGAACAGCTGCTGGCCAGCTTGAGACGCTGCGGGCTGGTTCGCAGCCTGCGGGGGGCCAAGGGCGGTTACGTCCTGGGTCGCGAGCCCTGGAAAATTACACTCCTGGAAGTTGTGAGCTGCTTGGAGGGATTGGACTCGCAGCCGTCTGAGAGCGACTCGGGAGCAAAAACTGTGGAGATTGCCGCAGTTTGGGATATCTGGCAAGAAGCGCACCGGGCGGCAAATGGTGTGTTGCAAAAATATACCTTGCAGGATCTGTGCGACCGGCGAGATGCCAAGCGCCAGCTCGATATTATGTATTACATATAAAGGCGCTATGGGTCACGAGTCACCGGTCATGGGTGGCAGCGGACAGCTGACAGGTGATTGCCGATAGCTAGCTGCCTGCGCTCCCTGACCCTTAAGCCCTCACCCATCACCCATGACCCATCACCCATTATCGGTAAATTATGCGAATTGCCCGTGACATCACCGAATTAGTCGGTCGCACCCCCCTGGTGCAGCTGAATCGCATCCCTCAAGCGGAAGGGTGTGTGGCGCGAATTGTGGTGAAATTGGAAGCAATGAATCCAGCTGCTTCCGTTAAAGACCGGATTGGCGTCAGCATGATTGAAGCCGCTGAGAGGGAAGGGCTGATTACCCCCGGCAAAACTATCCTGGTGGAGCCTACTTCTGGAAACACCGGCATCGCCCTGGCAATGGTGGCGGCGGCCAAAGGCTATAAGTTAATCTTGACTATGCCAGAAACCATGAGTTCTGAGCGGCGGGCCATGCTGCGGGCATACGGCGCTCTGCTGGAACTGACGCCAGGAATTGAAGGCATGACCGGTGCGATTCAGCGAGCCGGGGAAATTGTCGATAAGACGCCCAATGCTTATATGCTGCAGCAGTTCCGCAACCCAGCCAACCCCGATATTCACCGCCAAACCACGGCTGTTGAAATCTGGGAGGATACGGAAGGACAGGTGGATGTGCTGGTTGCCGGTGTGGGCACCGGCGGCACTCTCACCGGTGTGGCGGAAGTCCTCAAACAGCGCAAGCCGGAATTTAAAGCTATCGCAGTCGAACCGGCCAACAGTGCGGTGCTCGGCTGCGGCAAACCGGGCCCGCACAAAATTCAGGGCATCGGTGCCGGCTTTATTCCCCAAGTTCTCAAGCGTGAGCTTGTTGATGAGGTGATTGCTGTTACCGATGAGGAGGCCATAGTTTACGGACGCAGGCTGGCCAAAGAAGAGGGGCTGCTGTCTGGCATTTCCAGCGGTGCTGCCCTGTGCGCCGCTATTCGCATCGGCCAGCGGCCAGAGAATCAGGGGAAATTGATTGTGATGATTCAGCCTAGCTTCGGTGAGCGCTATTTGAGCACTCCCCTGTTCCAAGATCCGGAACTGGATTTGCCAACTTCCCTGAATTAGGGCCGATCCGCAGCGGGAGAGGGGGGCGGGGGGAGAGGCGGCAAATCTTGTGATTTTACAGTAGGGTGCGTTAATAGCGCACCCTATTCATTTATAGTTTGAGCGAATTGGTTTTATGGCCAATCCAAATCACTACGAGACGCTGCAAGTCAGCCAAACAGCGACACAAGCTGAGATCAAGCAAGCCTACCGGCGCTTGGTAAAGCTATTTCATCCGGACAGTAATTCTGAAATCGCCGGTCACGAGCAGATTGTCCGCCTCAATGCCGCCTACGAAATCCTCTGCGATCCCCACCGCCGTCAGTGTTACGACAGAGAGTTGCACAAACCGCCGCAGGTGCCTCCCGCGCACCGGGGGCACGAGCGTACCGCCGCCGCCGCCCAACAGCAGCACCGCGTTGCTTGGCAAGCTGGACACGACGCCGACGAGCATTTGGAGCGGTGGATGCAGCAGGTTTACAGGCCGGTGAATCAAATCCTCTGCCAGATTCTCTATTCGCTGGAGGAACAGCTCGATGAACTCTCCGCCGATCCTTTTGATGACGATCTGATTGCGGATTTTCAGGAGTATTTAAAAGAGTGCCGCGACTCCCTGCGGCTGGCTCAAATGCGCTTTCGCTCTATGCCCAATCCGCGCAATGTGGCGGGGTGTGCGGTTCACCTCTATCACTGCATCAATCAAGTGGGGGATGGCCTCGATGAGTTAGAGTTTTTCCCTCTCAACTACGACGATCGCTACCTGCACACCGGCCAAGAATTGTTTAGAATTGCTACTGGATTGCGCTGTGAGGCCCAAGCCGCGATTAAAGATATTAAGGGGAAGGGCTAGGGAAAGGGAAAATAGCCGGCAGCGGGTTGCAGAACAGGACGGTGCTATATTATAGCATAGAAAATGTGTTATTTTCGGTTGGGCTAAAGCCCAACTACAAACATTGGGTATTGGGGTATGGGGCATGGGGCATCATCGCATGGTGTGGAGTAAGCTGTTAGTCTTTTGATCATGGGGCATGGGGCATTGGGCAAAAAGCTGTGAGTCTTCTATAATGCGCTTTTGCCTGAGCGTTAATTATAGCAGTAGGCAGTCAGTGCGCGGACATGGGCCAGAACGCATGCATGGCATCATCGCATGATCGCAAAAGCTGTGAGTCTTTTCCATGCGCCATGCGCCATGCGCCATGCGCCATGCGCCATACCATTAATGTCCGTGCCCAATATGATCTGCTGCTATAATGTCCGTTCCCGTGCGTGGCTACTGCTAAGCTGTTAAGGCTTTTAACCTGCTTTTCCCTTGAAAGTCGGCTCCGCCGACAGAGGGCGTTACCAGCCTCAGGCTGGTAACGAGGGAATTATTGTTTCGCTGTGCGGAACTGACGCCGAGATTTTGCCGTCTCTTAAAATCAGCTGTTTTAGCTGTTCATAAGGGGGCATAACTGTTATGAGTTTACTAGGTATTTTCAGGTTTATAGGGAATAGTAACTAGCATTTACTGCGGCACTAATTTGGCTTGGGTATAAATATAGTTTGTGGGTTAATAACATGTCACTACCGGAAAATAAAATTTATAGAGGAAGAGGAGCGCCTAAAGGCCATGTGGGGAATCCCACTGGGGCGAATCAGTGGGTGGATCGCAAGGGTGAGGGAGCTTTTCCCAAGATGTTTGCGGTTCGGATTTCTGAAGAAACTTGGCAGCAACTGCAGCGGCTGCCGGCTCAGGTGCGGGCGAGATCAGTGCGGGAATGGATCAATAGGGGTTTGGCGGAGTTTGATTTTGACGCTAATTGCAAGCGCGAGGTTTCCGGGGGGGAGTAAAAAGCTTCCTGGCTGTTGCAGCCGGTGAGAATGGCTGCTCTGATCATAGAATCTCGTTATTCCTCGTTATCTCTCGTCCCTCGTTCCCAGGATCTACCTGGGAACGTTGCTCGCTTAGGCTCTGCCTCCTGTCCTTAAAAGCAGCATTATAGCAGCAGATCATATTGGTCACAGACATTAATGGTATGGCGCATGGGGTATGGCGCATTGTGCATGGGAAAGACTCACAGCTTTTTGCCCAATGCCATGCATGCGTGATGCCCAATGCCATGCATGCGTGATGCCATGCATGCGTGATGCCCAGGTTATATTAGCCTGACAGCTTACGCTATCATATTAATCACTCCCGACTAAAAACTCACAAAAAGTCCCGGAAAATGATATGATTCAACTAGACCTCACAGACCTGGCGTTGGCATTAGGGATGATGGCAATGGCCACCGGCTTGTCGGCATGGCAGCGGCTGGGATTGGAAGGGCAGCTGATTTTGGCTGCCGGTCGCACGGTGGTACAGTTGGTTGTGGTGGGGTATTTCTTGGATGCTGTATTCGCCTTGAGGAATCCCTGGGTTGTGCTGGCAGTTTTGACAGTAATGCTGACTGTGGCTGCGATTGTGGCACGCAACCGCATTAGCAAGAAGATTCCCCTGGTGCTGCCGGTGGTGTGGGGGTCAATTTTTGCCGGTGCGGCGCTGACTCTACTCTACACTAATTTGCTGATTGTTAAACCGGCATTTTGGTACGAACCGCAATATCTTATCCCGCTAGCGGGCATTGTTACAGGAAATGCTATGAACAGTGCGGCGATTGCCGGTGAACGTCTCGTCAGTACGATTAATACTAGCCAGCTGGAAATTGAAACCCACTTGTCTCTGGGAGCCACCCCTCAACAAGCCGTGGCGCAGTACAGAAAAGATGCTATTAAAGCCGGAATGATTCCCACGATCAACCAAATGATGGTAGTGGGTGTGGTAACGCTTCCCGGTACAATAACCGGTCAGATGTTGAGTGGTGTCAGCCCTATTGACGCTGCTGCTTATCAGATGTTAATTATGTTTATGCTTGCCTTTACCTGCTTGATTGCTACTGCGCTTGTTACTGGCGGACTGTGCCGGCAGTTTTTTAATCAAGCGGCTCAGCTGCAAAGATTTTGATGTGAGTCCAAAGAAACCGGGTTTCTCATGCGGATCTTAGGCAAAAATAGCGAATTATTGCAAAGAAACCCGGTTTCTAACCCCTCGCGCAGTCCAAAGAAACCGGGTTTCTCATGCGGAGATTAGGCATGCAAGAGAAACCGGGTTTCTCAAAGAAACCCGGTTTCTAACCCCTCGCGCAAGGAACAGAAACCGGGTTTCTCATGCGGAGATTAGGCAAAAATAGGGAATCCTTGCAAAGAAACCCGGTTTCTCCCACCCAGAAACCGGGTTTCTCAAAGAAACCCGGTTTCTAACCCCTCGCGAAAGGAACAGAAACCGGGTTTCTCATGCGGAGATTAGGCAAAACTAGCTAAGATTCGCAAATAAACCCGGTTTCTAACCCCCCGCCAGAAACCGGGTTTCTTATTGTAGGTTAGGGAA
>JALOOK010000465.1 GCA_025454445.1 Oscillatoria sp. Prado101
CGTCCTGTCATACCCCCCACTGGCAAGCATCTGTCCGTCAGGACTGAACGCAAGGGATTGAACCCAGTCTGAATGTCCAGGAAACTTATTAATCAGCTTCCGGCTTTTCAAATCCCAAATCCCAATGCCATCCTGACCGGCACTCGCTAATATTTTACCATCCGGACGCATCGCCAGGGAATTAATCTGACTGTCGTGTCCGAGGAGTGAGCCGGCAAGCTGCCCAGTTTGTATGTCCCACATTTTAATGCTGGCGTCATAACTGGCTGTTACCAAAGTTTTGCTGTCGGGAGTGAAAGCGAGAGCGCTCACCGGCTGTGTGTGCCCCTTGAGAGTTGCCAACAATTCGCCGCTTGCCAGATTCCAAACTTTCACAGTAGCGTCTTTACTGCCACTCGCCAGCAGAAGATTGTTGGGACTGATAGCAACAGAATACACACTCTCGTAAGGCAGGAGAGTTGTAACGGGGCGCTGCTTGATCGCATCCCAGACTTTAAGTCCGTCCAAACCACCACTGACGAGAGTTTGACCGTTAGGGCTAATCGCCAGTGACATAATATTGCTAGCAGGCTCCATGAATCTGTAGCTCAGGTCGCCGGTTTTGAGATTCCAGAAGTTGAGCGTAGAGTCGTCGCTCCCGCTGGCAAGAGTTTGACCGTCTGCAGCGATTGCCAGCGCCAGCACCCTCGTGTTGTGTCCTTTGAGAGTGCGGATCTCGTCCCCAGTTCGCATATCCCACAATCTAATTTTCGGGTCGAAGCTGCCTCCCCCACTGGCAAGGATTTTTCCATCTGGGCTGAAGGCAAGTGCCTCCACTGTTCCTTTATGTCCTTCCAGGGTGCGAACCAGGTGGGGGTTTACCCCAGCTGTAGCATTCATAACGGGAGTTGCGGACATTGCCACCTTGGTTGTCGGCGCTGCATTTGCCGGTAAGGGCGGACTGATATTAGTAATGCTAACTCCACCGGCAGCTGTTGCTACAACTGCCCCCCACAGTGCGAGCCGGTTGCGGAAAACGTTGCGCATTCGTGGTATAAAGAACCCGGCACCCCAACCCCCTCCCCGTGCACGGGGAGGGGGAGTTTGAGGGGATTTTCGATGATTGGAAAAAGTTTCAGCGATCTTTCTAGTCTGGGACGCTGTTTGTTCTGCCGGTTGAGAATCCTTCATCCTTGATCTTTCCCAAGCTGAATGTTAGGGCAAATCGTCAGGGCGATCCGCTCTGCAGGCGGTTGCTCTTGCCAGCCAGAAAGAACTCCTTGCAACTCTGCTTTCAGGGTTTGCAGCGCTTCAATCTGTTCGGAAATCGCCTCTAACTTAGCTTGCAGGTGCTGTTTAACTTCACCGCAGGGTAGCTCGCCCCTGTCGTGAACGTTAAGAATTTCTTGAATTTCACTCAGGCTCAGCCCCAGGGATTGAGCCCGCTTAATGAACGCCAGCCGGTTGAGTACCTGGCCATCAAAGAGCCGGTAGCCTGACTCAGAGCGCTGCACCGCTGGCGTCAGCAGACCGATTTCTTCGTAGTAGCGAATAGTTTTCACCGGCAAGCCGGTGCGGTTGGCTACCGAGCCAATCTTGAGCAATTTAGAAGTGGCGGGAGAGCCGGATAGTCCGGTTTGAAAGCCCGCCTGCCGGTGCCTCAAACAGTGTTCCATGCGGTAGGGGCAGTGCCGGCTGCCCTGATTTTATTCAAACGCTCGCCTGGCGTGCAAATCTCTGTTTACAAAACTCAACTTAATGGGGAGGGCGTTTTTTCGCCGGCATCAGCACCGGCAGCTGCGCTCGAGAGGACGAGGGAGGCAGATAGAGTTCGGGGACTTGTTCTGGCTGTTCGGGCTGGCTGCGCTGCATTTGCCACCAGCGCAGCGCCAGGGCGATGCCTGCCACAGTGAGTCCGAAACTGAGCAAAGACCCGCGACCCCCGATTCCCCCAATTACCGCATCCACGGCCCCAACCGTAATCATAAAGCTGGTAATGGGTTCTCTACGATAGGCTGACTTTAAAATTCTAGGCAACGCAACGTTCATCACTGTTTGCTCTGTTCCGATTTATTTTCTGAGTTTAGATGTAAGTATTACGCTTTAACGGTTCTAGCTCTACCGCTACTCTAGCTCAAAGTTACCCGTTCAGGTGGGGGCAATCCTGAAAAAGCGCCTGTATTTGGGCAAAGTGGCAGCCGGCTGGCAGCCCCCGCATCCATCTTAGGGATGAAAAGCCCAGCCCCAGGCCGGTCTTGGGTACAGAGACTGACAGCCGCCGGCAGTTGTTTCTCCTGCGGGCGGGACTGGGGCAGTGGCCTAGTTGAGGCCCAGCCATGTCAGCAGCCCTTGGCCGGTGAGGTATTCCACGAGCAAGGTCAGCGCGAAGCCTATCATAGCCGCTCGGCCATTCAAGCGCTCTGCATATTCATTAAAGCCGAACTTCGGCTCTTCGAGTCTGGGGGTGACGGTTGGTTGCGGTTGAGTCACGGTCTTGCCTCTTTGTTACAATTCTTCATTATTGATTGTTCTCCATTGTAAACAGGCGTGGCGCGGCGTCAGCCAAAAAACCTGAGTGTGGATTTCACCCCACCGCTTTGATAGCCCCACCGGCTACCTGAGCAGGGCGTGCGGAGGGCGCTGCACAGTAAGCTGTTAGGCCAATAATGCGGCTTGTCCCTTGAAACGAGGCCAATCCCTCCAATCCGGTAAATTTCCCCTTTAATTTACCTGAGCAACTACCTCTATCTTCCTTCTTCTTGGCGTTCTTGGCTCAGGAGCGGTTCATTATTAAAGTACATCAATCAAACGTAATATCCCCCCTTTCCACCAGGGTGACGGGAGGCGGCGGTTCTGCACCGGCGCGATCCAAGCTGCTCTGGAGTCCGGGATGGCAATCAATGGCTGGAAAAACTGGTATCGGCTGACCGGCTTAAGCTAAAAACAAGGGTCACAAGAGGTAGCACATGGAAATTGGCGTCCCCAAAGAAACCAAGGATCTGGAGTTTCGCGTTGGGCTGAGTCCCGGTAGCGTCCGGGTGCTGTGTGAGAAAGGCCATGCGGTGTTTGTGGAAACCGGCGCGGGGAATGGTTCCCGGTTCGCGGATCAGGACTACATTCAAGCCGGGGCGACAATCGTCCCAACTGCAGAAGATGCCTGGAATCGCGAGCTTGTCGTTAAGGTCAAAGAACCGCTTTTGCCAGAGTACAAGTTTCTTCAAAAAGGGCAGATACTCTTCACCTACTTGCACTTGGCAGCTGACCGGGCGTTAACTGAACATCTGATTGATTGTGGCGTCACTGCGATCGCTTACGAAACCGTAGAGCTGCCAGACAAGCGACTGCCGCTGCTCACACCTATGAGCATTATAGCAGGTCGCCTCGCGGTGCAGTTCGGTGCCCGCTTACTGGAGCGCCAGCAGGGCGGGCGGGGCGTACTTTTGGGCGGTGTTCCCGGCGTCATGCCTGGAAAAGTCGTGATTTTGGGTGGGGGCGTGGTTGGCACAGAAGCGGCCAAAATTGCGGTCGGGATGGGTGCCCAAGTTCAGATTTTGGATATTAGTGTAGACCGGCTCACCTATCTGGAAACCCTGTTTGGCTCCCGAGTGCAGCTGATTTATAGCGAGTCTTTACATATTGAAGCAGCTGTTCGTGACGCCGACTTGCTGATCGGTGCGGTGCTGGTGCCCGGGCGGCGAGCGCCGGTGCTTGTCCCCCGCAGTTTGGTGCAACAGATGCACCCCGGTTCTGTGATTGTCGATGTGGCGGTGGATCAGGGAGGTTGCGTGGAGACATTGCGACCCACTTCCCACACCAATCCCACTTACGTCGAAGAGGAGGTCGTCCACTATGGCGTGCCGAATATGCCGGGAGCGGTTCCCTGGACAGCGACGCAGGCGCTCAATAACAGCACCTTGCCTTACGTCCTCAAGCTGGCCAATTTTGGCGTGGGAGCCCTGGAAATGGATTCTGCTTTGGCGGGGGGACTGAATGTGGCCAATCACCGGCTGGCTCACCCGGCGGTGCGGGAGGTGTTCCCAGATTTGGCGGTATAGCCGGTGGGGGCGGACAAGTGTCCCGCCCCACCTGGATTTACTCAACCGGCGCATTTTTCAGGAAATCGCTCATATCAACAACAGGAGCGCTGGTTCTTCTGCCCCCTAAAACCAGTTTGTAGTTGGGCTTTAGCCCCAGTTAGTAGTTGGGCTTTAGCCCCAGTTTGTAGTTGGGCTTTAGCCCCAGTTAGTAGTTGGGCTTTAGCCCCA
>JALOOK010000466.1 GCA_025454445.1 Oscillatoria sp. Prado101
AGCGCGTAGAGCACCTGACGGTTATCCGGTAAAGACTCTTGAAACAAACACTCGCGAAACTCTTGATGCAGAGCCTCTAGCGCCAGCAGCAAGGCTAAAATGGCCATACTGTCCCCTTTACAGCTTTGGGCCAAAGCGCGGATATCAGCGGCGAGCGCTTGCAACTCCAGCTGCAACTGTCCTGACTCCAATTTTGCCCCACTGTTCATGCTGTCCATCCTTCTCAATTCAGTCAAAATAAATTTAGCTCGGGCTCTAAGCGGGACACCTGCCCGGCACCTCGCAAAGCGCCGAAAACTCTTATTCTCGCAGAGAATGCCGGTTCGGTGGCGGTGCGGTTCGGGTTCCCTGTGTCGGGCCGGACATTGCAGCCCCAAGAATCGATAGGATAGATGGGGATCGGACTCGATAGCTCGATCCCGAACCAAACAGCACAGGGAGAACACTCTATGGATTTAGTCGCACTGCAAAACGGGCTGGACAACATCTCGTTTGCTGTCCTATTCGTGACCATGTTGATTTACTGGGGAGGAGCCGCCTTTCCAGCAATTCCCTACCTGCCGGCCATCGGCACAGCGGGAATGGCCAGCGCCAACCTCGGCATTGCCGCTTTGCTATTAGCTCGCTGGATCGAAGCTGGCTACTTTCCCTTGAGCAACCTGTATGAATCCCTATTCTTCTTAGCCTGGGGGATTACCGCCGTCCACCTGATTGCCGAAAATATGAGCCGCAGCCGGCTGGTGGGCGTCGCCACTGCGCCAGTGGCGTTTGTGCTCACCGCTTTCGCCGCTCTCACCTTACCCTCGGAAATGCAGTCGGCTGCCCCTCTGGTTCCGGCCCTCAAATCTAACTGGCTGATGATGCACGTCAGCGTTATGATGCTCAGCTACGCCGCTCTCATGGTTGGCTCCCTGCTGGCGATCGCATTCCTCGTCGTCACTCGCGGCCAAAACGTCGAACTTCGGGGCAGTTCCACCGGCAGCGGCGGCTATCGCCACCAGAGCAATGGCAGTGGCGGCTACCAGCTGCAGCGCCACAGCGAACCGCTAGAGCTTCAGCCACAAGCCGCCACAGTCGAAGCGCTATCGCACTGGCCGGCACCGAATCTGGCTGATAACAATGGCGGTGTCAAAACCGCAGTCCTAGATCGGGTGCTAGCTCAACCGGCAGCGATCGTCACCGAGCCGGTTGCGCCCCTTTCCCCCCTGCGCCTCAGCATCGCCGAAACTCTCGACAACATCAGCTACCGCACCATTGGGTTGGGATTCCCCCTGTTGACGATTGGCATTATTGCCGGTGCTGTCTGGGCTAATGAAGCTTGGGGCTCTTACTGGAGTTGGGACCCCAAAGAAACCTGGGCACTAATTACTTGGCTGGTGTTCGCCGCCTACCTCCACGCTCGCATCACCAAGGGTTGGCAAGGGCGCAAGCCGGCAATCCTAGCTGCCACCGGCTTTGCCGTTGTCTGGATTTGCTATCTCGGCGTCAATCTTTTAGGCAAAGGTTTGCACTCCTACGGCTGGTTTTTCTAAAACCTTCCGTCTATTTACTTACTCCTCAACTCAACGTCTCACTCACCTGCGGGCACGAAATTGTCCTGAGGTGCATTTTGTGTTTTTGGCGCTGCACACAACCCGGCACCCCTGCCCCCCCAAGGAAAGGCGGCTCTGCGAAACGGCCAGTAAATGATTCTGCCAGAATCCTTCCGGGGAGGGAATTACAGGGGCTTTCGCCGCCCCGGAATGGGTTATATTTTGCCAGCGTGGAGATGCTCTCAACGGCAATCAAGGCAGCGACACCCGTGGCGGGCGGCACCGGCAGCAATACCGTCCTCAGCGCTAAGGACGATGATTTCCAAAGCCGGTGGCAGCGGTTCTGACGAGGTTGGCGGCAATCTCGGCAACGACACCATTTCCGCCGTGGACGGTTGCCGGTGCGGCACCCGGACAAGCAGAAATAGACACCCTCGGCGGCAGTCAAGGAACTGACCAGTTTATTTTGGCTTATAGCAGCAAGGTGTATTACGATCGAGAAGGTTTCGGCGGCATGGCGCTGATTCTCAACTTCAATCCCGGTGAAGACACAGTACAGCTTAAGGGGCCAAAAGAAAGTTACTTTCTCGTGCTGGCTGACGCCGGTCTTGGCGCTGTTCGCACAGACATCTATCTCGACAAAAGCCCACTCTCGCAGCCGGAGCAGCTAATCGCCCAGCTGCAAGGTATTTCCGATATCAGTCTTGACATTCCCTATTTCATTTTCCTTTAAGGGGGTGTAAAAATGGGTTTGAAAGCGGTAATGCTGAACTGCATACTTTCTATAACACGCAAATAAAAAGCATAATTAAATAGCTATAGCTTCAGCAAACAGCTATGGCGGGCATAGGCGCGACACCTGTACTGCACAATTGACAGGTGCGTAGGCATGCAATTTAATCGGTTTCGTTTCCATCTCTGCGCTTTGAGCGGTCGAACGGGCTGGCGTGCAAGCGATTTAGACCCGCAAGACACCGTGAAAATTCTGCTTCTCTCACCCGAATTGATAGGATATCACTCGCGCTCAGCACAGGCATTGTAAATCTTTATACTCTGCCAGCGGCGCTAAAAGCCCACGGGCCGGTCGCTGGTTCACCTACTCCAATTATCACGCGAATCAGATGCGACCGGAATTGATAGAAGTGTCTTTTATGGGCTGAGGGCGAACAGCAAATATCGATTTTTTATAAACTCACAAAATTCTATTTTTAAAAATGATTTAACAAATTTTAAATTTCCGGTAACTTTTTGTCGTAAATTAAGTCTATATTATCTTTTCTGTCTGGCGAGCGGATTTAATTCCTCGTAAATAGGCGGGAAAGAGTAGCAATAATTTTGGACGGGCTGCCTCTTGGCATATCGGGAACAAAAAAGCTACACTAACAGACAATTTGAGGCATCTACTCCTGAGGGCTAAACATGACAAGATTCGGCGAGTCAGGCTCTCCTTTGAAAGGAGGGAGCACACAACCTGTTACATAAGCGCTCGGCTCCTCTCTCCGAAGCGCCCGGGAGAGTGGGTGGGTTGAGGCCAGCCAATAGCGGCTTAGATTCAGCTTAGAACGCCGAAATTTTCACACAAGTTACCCTCAGTGAATAATAGCCGCACGCTTGCTGTTGCCTCTGTCTGGAGACAGAGGTAAACTTGCGTTTTGTGCGCAAAGCTTCATTTTGGCGCTCTTGCTTAGAGGGAAGTTTCCTGGTAGCAAGTGACCGAGGGTGCGGGCAAAATTATCAAGGTGCTGTGGTTCAGTATGCCCGACAAGACTCAATGGCAAATGGGTGCGGCGCAGGTCACTTCTCAGAGACAGGCTCCTGGTAAGCTGATCGCTAGGGCACCTGCGAAGAGCGCGTGCGGGCTTTCCCCCAACAGGCTGCTTAGCCTCAGATGTTCAGAGCAATATATATTGTGAGGTTTTAATGGCCACACTACCGAACGATCTTCTTTTCCAACAACAGTGGTATCTGAATAACACAGGCACCAACAGTAACGGTGGCACAGCCGGTATCGACCTCAACATCGTCGATGACAAAACCGACAACTACGACGTGTGGGACGACTACACCGGCCTGGGTATAACAGTTGGCATCATCGATGATGGCGTAGAGTCGGCACACGAAGACCTACAAGCCAACTACAACAGCGCCCCAACGGGACTAACCGGCTACGATCCGGCCTCAGGACAGCCTCAGGCAGCGGATGACAGCCACGGCACAGCCGTTGCCGGCATCATCGCCGGTGTGGCGAACAACCAAGTGGGCATCAGCGGCGTCGCCTACAATGCCAGAATCACCGGCTTCCGGTACGCCGACATTACGGACACCGACGCCAGCGTCCTGAGCAACCAGCAGTTTTTTGACGTTTCCAACAACAGCTGGGGGATCGATAATCCTTTTCAAACCAACTTCAAATTACCAGCAGGCCAGGTAGCGCAGCAAGCCATACAGGAAGCCGTCACCAAAGGTCGCGGCGGTCTGGGAACAGTATTTGCCTGGGCGGGGGGGAACGAGTTTGAAAACGGCGCTAACGCCAACTACGGCAACTACGAAAACTCCCGCTACACCATTGCGGTCTCGGCGGTCGATGCCGACGGCGTTTTTGCCCCTTACAGCGTGCAAGGCGCCAACCTGCTGGTTTCCGCCTTCGGGGACGGCGACCCGACCAATAACTTAGATGGCACCATTGTCACCACCGACCG
>JALOOK010000050.1 GCA_025454445.1 Oscillatoria sp. Prado101
GGAGGGCCCGGTCGTTCGTGTCCCCCTCAACCAGCTCTACCTGGAGCACATTATCCACAATATCCCGGTGCCCGTACACCAGGTTGTCCAGAACTACCACCGGATAGCCGGCGCGTTGCAGAGCCAGCACTGCATGGGAGCCGATATATCCGGCTCCACCAGTTACTAAAATAGTTGGCTTAACTTCTGACACTTTTAATCCCTTCCAATTGCGTTCAGCCAGAAGAGTCCTTCGGCTGTGCGATATGCGTTCAACCGCGCTTTACTTTTTCCCGGCTTTCACCAGCTTTCCCAGTTTCTTGCGAATCTTCCTGTTGTAGACAGCTATATTTCGCTGCCAGTCCTCTAGTTGCAGTTCCAGAGACGCCGTAAAGCCGGTCAGTTGCCGGGCATCTTGGAGAAATTTCCGCCGGAAGAAACTCATCGGTTCTGAGTATGCTTTTTTGGTAGATACTGTCGGCTTGGGGCCTGCCCAGTGAATGACTATCGCATCGTCTCCCTTTACTTCAGGTCCGGTTTCCTTTATGGGAAAACGCTTTTTTACATCCTCCTGCGGGAAATCTGGAACTATCAGCTGGATGTCCTCTTTCCCCAGGCGCAGCCTGCCCTCATCCGCTGCCCGGAACATCATAAAATTCAAAAACCCCATATCTCCATACTTAAATACCCCTGGGTGCTTGTCGTTGAAGTCCAGGATCTCAATATACTCCTCCAAGCTGAAAATCCCTCGGGTGCCAAATAAGACCGCAGGGCAGACAAAAGGGCGATTGCGCCAGCGAAAATTAGGGAAATAGGTTTCTAGGGCCGGTATGTCAAAGAAAAACTCGGCAATGGTGTCGTCTGAATATTCGTAGCAGGGCCTGTCGATAATGAGGTCGAACTCATTAAAGTTGGCATATTTGAGGACATTTCCCCAAATGGCCACATCTGCATCAACAATCAGAAAATGCTTAAAGGGGCTTTCCCAAAAGGCAATCATTCTGGTAGTCCCCCAGCCAAAGCTTCTCTTTTTTAGAACCTCATGGGTCATGTTCAGGCGATTGATCACCTTGGCCCCATAGGTTTTTTCTACCTCAGCCACAGAAAAGGTGCCGTCAACCAGCAGGCAAATCGGAACATCCCCCAGGAAATGCCTGATGCTAGCGCAAGTCCCCTTGGCAAACAGGTAGTCCTGGTCACAACAGATCACGATGACGCCAAAATCTTCCATAATCGCTTATTCTAATTACTGACGGCGTGACAGACGGGCCAGTCGCGGCCCCGGCGCTGCCTCCCCCCCTCTACTTGAGTTTAACCCTAAACCCAGCATAGCTAACAGACGCGGATTTCTGTGGGCAGCACCCCAAAGTCCTGTTGATCGAGGAGTTAGGTGGCTCTCTGCCCACCCAATATCTCTCCCCTTTTAGCCCACAGGTCTTTTATAGGCTAGCAGAAAGTCACAAGCCACGGGCGGAATTGTTAAAACATTGTAACAAAAGCAGCTGTATTAAAATTTTTATGATGATTTTACCGATAAACAGGCAGGGAGTTTTTTAGCCGCTTTGGCGGCATGTTCAGGTGAAACCTCTTTTCACCAGAGGCTGCAATGAGTCACCATAGACTGAGATGCGGTAACGCTTTCTGGCGAGAAGCCACACTTTTGGCAAATGGAACGCAATAGCATAGCTGTACTGATAACTTGCCATAACCGCCGGCAGAAGACCTTGGCCTGTCTTGCGGCGCTGTTCAGCCCGGTTATCCCACCCGAAGTGGATCTGGGCGTATATCTGGTGGATGACGGCAGCACCGACGGCACAGCAGAGGCTGTGCGGCAGGCTTACCCGCAGGTGAGGGTTCTCCAGGGGGATGGCAACCAGTTTTGGAACGGGGGGATGCGCATGGCCTTTGACGCCGCCGTCAAGGACGACCCCGACTATTACCTGTGGCTCAACGATGACACCTTGCTCGACCAAGAAGCCTTGAGCGCCCTGCTGGCCACATACCGCCGGCTGGCTCAGCTTGGCGGTGAGCGAGCCATTGTCACCGGCTCTACCCGCGATCCACAGACCGGCAAACACACCTATGGAGGTGTGGTGCGCAGCAATTGGTGGCATCCTTTCCAATATCGCTTGCTCGAACCGGCTCAAGAGCCTCAGCGCTGTGATACCATGTGTGGCAACTGTGTTCTTATCCCGCGAGCCGTCGCCCAACTGGTGGGAAATCTCGATCCAGCTTTCATCCACTATGCAGGAGACTGGGACTACGGTTTGAGAGCTAGACAAAAAGGATGCTCGGTCTGGATAGCTCCAGGCTATCAGGCAACCTGTTCGTCAAACCCCAAGCCGGCTTACAAGACAGAGGCGGAGCTGAGCCAGCAATTAAATAAGGTCAGCCAACCCAAAGGGCTGGCACTCCAAGATGTCACCCTTCAACCTATGGAAGAGTGGAAGGTGTTGGCCCACCGGCACGGCGGGCCGCTGTGGCCGATATTTTGGTTGCTGCCGTATCGGAGAATGCTTTGGATCTCTTTGATGGGCCGGTTGAGGGGAAATGGGGCGTGAGAGCCTTTTTTGTTTTAGATAAGCTAAATTGAAGGTTGCAAGGGATACGGCGCTATTACTTGCATCCGCAGTAGAGGTAACTCAAGGGAAACCGTATGGAGGATTTCCGCATCGCTTGGCTTGTTCCTTCAGTAGAATTGGGGGCATACTGGCAGCCCGTCTTAAAAGAATTCACGAAGGTGTACAAGAATACAATCTTTTACACCGGCCAGGTGTGGCCAGGATTTGACCCAGCCGCTCCCGGAGCCTCTGCGATCCAGTTAGTAGGAGAGACGAAGTTTGTCGAGACGACTAAGATAAAGACGGGCTACGATCGGGGCTTCATCGTAGTCTCGCCGAGTATCGTCTGGGATTTGCTGAAGTTTAAGCCTGACCTGATTTTTGCCCAGGCTTTCTCGCTGTGGACTGTACTGGCGGTGCTGCTCCAGCCAATAGGCCGGTGGCGGATGGTGATAATTTACGACGGAAGCTCGCCCAATACAGACTTTCGCGATTCCGGTTTTCGTTCCTTCGCCCGCCGGATACTGTCTCGGTTTGCGGAGGCTTTTGTTTCCAACAGCCTTGCCGGTGCGAAATATCTGATGGAAGTTCTCAACGCTAAGCCGGACAGAATTTTCACCAGAACCTATTTGGTTCCGGATGCCGAAACTTTGCTGCATCGTCAAGACAAGTCGGAACTCCCAGACCTAAAATTACAGCATCCGATTTTTCTGTATGTGGGGCGCATCACCCAGAGAAAAGGACTGAAGACTCTTCTAGAAGCCTGCGCTATTCTTAAAAATCAGGGATACTGCAACTACACGCTGCTCATCGTTGGGGAGGGCGATCAGCGCCAAGAATTGGAAATCTTTATTAAAGAGCGCAATATTGAAGATCGGGTAACTTGGGCGGGATGGGTCGATTACGGACATTTGGGGGCGTACTTCAGTCAGGCCGATGTTTTTGTCTTTCCTACTTATGAGGATGTCTGGGGGATGGTGGTGCCGGAAGCGATGGTTTTCGGAAAGCCAATTCTGTGTTCAAAAGGGGCGGCGGCAGCTGAACTGATCGAAGAAGGGGAGAACGGTTACATTTTTGACCCCCACAATCCCAAAGAGCTGGCTCATGTCTTGGGCATCCTTTTGGACAATCCAGAATTAATCGCCTCAATGGGCGAGCGCTCCCACCAGCTGATTGCTAAGATAACGCCGGAGTCAGCAGCACAAGCTTTCGTCGAGGTGACATCTTTTGTTATGGGCAATCGGTGAGGTGATGGCTGCATGAAGGTACTTCTATCTTGCTTCGCCTGCGAACCGGGCAGCGGCTCCGAGGAGGGCGTAGGCTGGAATACGGTTTTGCAGACCGCCAAGTACGGCGAGGTTTGGGTGCTGACTCGAACCTTTTACCGCTCTGCCATTGAGGCAGAACTCAGCCGCCACCCGCTGCCCAACCTGCACTTTGTCTACATCGAGCCCCTCAACTGGAGCGAGGATTTTAGAGGCCGGCAAGGGGGGCTGCAACTTCACTACTACCTCTGGCAGATCCTCGCATATTTCAAGGCGCGGTCACTCCACCGGCAAATTGGCTTTGACATCGTGCGCCACGTCACCTATGTGAAATTTTGGTCGCCCAGCTTTGTCTCGCTGCTGCCAGTTCCGTTTATTTGGGGGCCGGTGGGCGGCGGAGAAGCCGCACCCAAGCCTTTCTGGCGAGATTTTAGCCTGCGGGCAAAGATTTATGAAACAGCGCGAGACTTTGGCCAGCGGCTGGGTGAGAGCGATCCCTTTGCCCGCCTGACGGCGCGGCGCTGCTTTCTAGCGCAGGCGACAACGGAAGATACCGCCAAGCGGGTGATAAAAATGGGGGCCAAAAATGTCCGGGTGTTTTCCGAGGCCGGTTTGTCAAAAGAAGAAATAGCGCGTCTGGCACAGTACCCAATGCCCGACGCCCCCCCAGTCAGGTTGATCAGCATGGGCCGGCTGTTGCACTGGAAAGGCTATCACCTGTCGGTGCGTGCCTTCGCCCAAGCGGGGATCTTGGATGCCGAATACTGGCTGCTGGGGGACGGGCCTGAACGACAGCAGCTCCAGTCTCTGGTTGAAGAGCTCGGTGTTGCTTCCCGGGTTAAACTTTGGGGAAGGCTGCCACGGGAAGAGAGTTTGCGCAAGCTAGGGCAGTCCCACGTCCTGGTACACCCCAGCCTGCACGACTCTGGGGGGTGGACGTGCCTGGAAGGGATGGCAGTGGGCCGTCCAGTCATCTGCCTGGATCTCGGAGGACCGGCCACCCAGATTACAGAGGAAACCGGCATCAAGGTGCCGGCACCCGATCCCGACCGGGCTGTGCGGGGCTTGGCGGAGGCCATGATTCGCCTCGCCGGCGACCCGCAGCTGCGCCAGCGCATGGGTGAGGCGGGACAGCAGCGGGTGAGGGAAGTTTTTGACTGGGATGTCAAAGGTGAGTTTTTTGCCCAGCTGTGCGAAGACATTCTGGCGGGGAAATCGGTAAGCGGGTAGGCGAAAAAAACCGCTCCTCCAAAAACCCGGTTTCTTTAAGAAACCGGGTTTTTCAACCTTAGAGACTGTTTATAAAGTAATTGTTAAGGCTCCCCCGGCGTAAGAAACCGGGTTCTGAATGCTGGTAGGGGCGGGTTTACAGACATCCTGTAGGGGCGGGTTTACAGACATCCTTTCTTACCAACCAACATCTGGAGTGAACCCGCCCCTACCAGCAGCAAACATTTCGGGTGAGCCCCGCCCCTACATATATAATGGCACACGGCCTGTAGGGGCGGCCCCCCGTGGCCGCCCCCAGTTTCTGGCTCCTTCACGTTTTCTTTATAAACACTCTCTAATACCAGAAACCGGGTTTCTTTGGATGGGAGCAACGAAATTATGGCGTTCTAAGCTGTTAGGCTAATAATGCTGCTTGTATGCCGGAAGGAGTCAGAGCCTCCTGGACGGCGTTCCCAGCCTGAGGCTGGGAACGAGGTGGAAGTGATAGGTATAGCAGTAGACAGTCAGTGCGCGGACACTTGGTCGGAGGGAACGCCTGTCCTACGAGGTCTAGGCGTAGGTACGGCGTTCGCCGGGCCCAAAGTATAATGTCTTAACCTAAGTGTCTACTGCTATAATGGCCCACAGCCACAATAGACCCGGTTTCTAGCTGCTTCACTTTTCTTTAGAAACAATCTCTTAGTCCTCACTTCCAACTTTATCCGTACCGCTTCTCTTCCTCTGGGGGAGTAGCTTCTAAAGGATCAAATTTTCGCCATTTAAATGCCTGTAAAATAAACAGGAAAATATACAGGGGATTTAACAGGATGTATCGCCTCCAGAGACGCCTCGGTTCCAGCAAAAGCCGGAAAAACCATTCCAGACCAATCTGGGACATACACTCCGGCGCTTTTGGCAATTTGCCGGCGTGAAAATCAAAAGCGGCACCCACAGCCATCGCCGGCATGCAGAGAGCGTCGCCATTTTCATAAACCCACACCTCTTGCCTGGGGCACCCCAATCCCACGAAGGTAATAGCGGCACCGCTATTGCGAATCTGTGCTATAATTTCCTGATTCTCTTCTGCAGAGACTTGCCGGAATTTAGAAGGCTGAGTCCCAGCAATAATCAGTTTAGGAAACCGGACGCAAAGATTGTTGGATAGAGCATCTAGCACCGCAGGGTTACTGCCGTACAGGTAGATGGGCAGTCCCTCTCGGGCGGCGCGTTCGCAGACTCGCAACATGGTCTTTGGCCCGCACACCTGATCGGGAAGCTGCGTTTTGTAAAGCAAATTCAAAGCCCAGCGAACTGGCTGACCGTCCGGCAACACCAGGTCAAAATCATTAAGGCGATAGCGATGGGTTTTATCCAGCACTCCAGTCATCACCCCATGAACGGCCAGAGCGGAAACTTTCATTCTCCTGCCTTCATGGGCGGCTGCAATAATCTTATCGACAGCCGCCTCGTAATCAAGAGCGTTTACCCAGACGCCCAGGAGATTTTTTTTCCCCTTATCAATCATTGGACAGCCTCTTCGATCCAACGTTCCAGGTTAAATTCGTAAATCTCCTGCAAGATTTGCCGCACATTATATGTCAACTTCCAGTTGGGATAGTGGCTGCTGAATTTGCCATTATCGCTGACCCACCAGATATGGTCGCCTATGCGATTCTGCTCCACATAGTTCCAATTGAGCTTCCGACCGGCAATCTCCTCGCACATTTGGATCGCTTCCAGCATTGAGCAGTTGCTGTACCGCCCGCCTCCGCTGTTGTACACTTCCCCGCTGCGAGGAGCCTTAAAGAACTCATAAAAGGCGTTAATCAGATCGGCGCTGTGGATATTGTCGCGGACTTGCTTGCCTTTGTAGCCAAAGACTTTATAAGGTTTGCCCGTCACGGCACACTTCATCAAGTAAGCCAGGAAGCCGTGCAATTCCGCACCGGAGTGAGTTGGGCCAGTCAGGCACCCGCCGCGAAAGCACCCACTCTTAAGCCCAAAATAGCGCCCGTATTCCTGTACCAGAACGTCCGCCGCCACCTTGGATGCCCCAAATAAGCTGTGCAGCGTGCTGTCAATCGACATATCTTCTCGGATGCCCGGTTCATAGGTGTGACCGGGCTCGATTTCCCAGCGATATTCCAATTCCACCAAAGGCAGGCGATTGGGCGTATCCCCGTACACCTTGTTGGTTGAGGTAAAGATAAAAACGGCTTCTGGCGCATATTGGCGGGTCGCTTCCAGCATATTTAGCGTCCCATTGGCATTTACGGTAAAATCCGTTTTTGGCTCCCGCGCCGCCCAGTCGTGGGAAGGCTGGGCTGCCGTGTGAATCACCAGCTCAATATCCGAACCGTACTGCTTAAAAACCTGGGTTATGGCTTCATAATCCCGAATATCGGCGGTTACATGGTGATACTTGCCACCTAATGACTTCTCCAGCCGCTGCCGGTTCCAGCTGGTGGAAGCCTCCGCGCCAAAGAAATAGCTGCGCATGTCATTGTCGATTCCCACTACGTCAAAGCCCTGATTGGCAAAGAAGGCAGATGCCTCAGAACCGATAAGTCCGGCTGAGCCGGAGATGATAGCAATGCTCACAGTTGATTTCCCAAAACAATAAAGGTTTTATGTTTAGAGCGTCCCGCCAGTGCCTGCCTTTGTGGCGTTTGCCGGCGAAAGCCCCAGACCCGTTCTATGCTGTAGATACCCCCTGGCCCCACTTTGCCATTGGTTTTTGCCAGAGTGCTGCTAGTTTTTTCCCATGATAGTGCAGCTTTTGTTTGCGCTGGCAACTCGGGTCTGAGCCGCTCGCAAAGGATGCCCGCTCCAGACTTTTTCTGGTTCTGATGCCAGCATCACAACCGGCTGACGCAAGCAACAGGCAAGAGTCCCATCCCTGTTTACCTGCCGGTCGGAGGCTGGCTGGTGGGCAACACAGGAAAAACGGCACCACTAGCGCCGCTGCTGTTAAATTTTGTGCCGGCTAATTTAAGTATATTTACGGATGACAGCTGAGTTTTAAACGGGTATGCGATTGACCGAATCAGGAGTTTTCAGCGCACAATCAGGTGCGCTGTCCACAGTTTAGTACGGTTGAGAGCAGTTCCGAAGACTCTTGATAAGAGATTAAGGAAACTTAAGAGCGAGCCGGAGGCGCACAGCAGAGCCCAGGCGTTGCCATTACGCAGCCCGACAGGCGGCGGCAATGGGACACCGGCACCGTCGCGCCACACCCTGGCCTGCCGGTGAGCCCGAAGCTGTTAAACTAGCATTCGCTACCCTTATTTTTCCCAAATCGAGTCTTTTGATAACCATGCAGGGGACAGAACGGCCCATCGGTGTGGATTTGTTTGCCGGTGCCGGCGGTATGAGCCTCGGCTTTGAACAAGCAGGGTTTGATGTCCGAGCTGCCGTCGAGCTTGACCCCATACACTGCGCCACCCACGAGTTTAACTTCCCATTTTGGCCTGTCCTGTGCAAAAATGTTGCCGAGACTACAGCACAGGATATCAGAAACCTGTCTGATATTGGCGAGCGGGACATCGACGCGGTGTTTGGTGGCCCTCCCTGCCAAGGCTTCTCCACGATCGGCTTCCGCGCCCCAGATGACCCCCGCAACGCCCTGGTTTTTCACTTCCTGCGGCTCGTCTTAGAGCTGCGACCGAAATATTTTGTCATGGAAAACGTGCGGGGACTCACCACCGGCAAGTACCAGAAATTCCTCCTGGAAATTATACATGAATTTAAGGAAAACGGCTACCAGGTAGAAGAAAATTACAAACTTCTCAATGCCGCTGACTATGGCGTGCCGCAGCATCGGGAAAGGTTGTTTCTCCTGGGATGCCGGCAGGGTTTGCCCCTGCCCAAATACCCGCAACCGATTGCGAAACCCGCTTCATCCAAGGGCAAGAATTACAGCCAGCTGTCGTTTTGTCCAGCAGGCCCGACGGTGTGGGACGCTATTGGAGACTTGCCGGAAGTTGGAGATTGCCCAGAATTGCTGACAAGAGACTGGGTGATAGCAGAGTTTTCAAAACCTAGTTATTACGCCGGTCAGCTGCGCGGTTTTTATCCTGTAGAGGACGATTACTCTACGTCGCGCGAATTCGATTCGACGCTTCTCACTTCCAGTCTGGCGACAGATCACACCCCAGAATCTGTCAAAAGATTTGCCGCCACTTTACCGGGGGAAACAGAGCCGGTCAGTCGCTTCTACAAGCTGGATGCTGATGGGATTTGCAATACGCTGAGAGCCGGAACCGCCAGCAATCGCGGCGCTTTCACTTCGCCAAGACCGATTCATCCCTATAAACCCCGGTGCATCACCGTGCGCGAGGCGGCGCGGCTGCACTCCTACCCCGACTGGTTTCGCTTCCACGTCACGAAATGGCACGGCTTTCGGCAAGTGGGAAATTCGGTGCCACCCCTGTTAGCAAAAGCTGTGGCGTCAGAGATTGTCCGCGCTCTCGGCGTCATGCCGGTGAAGCCAAAAGACAAGAGGAAGCTAGGAGATGAAAAGTTACTGCAGCTGAATATGTCCAAAGCAGCTGAGCGTTACGGTGTATCCCCACATGTGATAGAGCCGAGAATCAGACCGCACAGACAAAAGTGAACATCGATATCTAGCGGTTTTCAGTTGGATGAAGCACACGCCAGAAACCCGGTTTCTTTCCCCTCGTTTTCCCCCAGTTCCCAGCCAGGCAGCTGGGAACGCCGTTTTGTCGGCTCCGCCGACCTAAGTAGCAACTTAGGACATGGGCATCAGGCATGCATGGCCAGAACGCAAAAGGGCATTGTCCCACAAGTCCCTAGGCCAAACAAGGCTCAACCGTCGCCACAACTGACTTGGCAAGGGAGTTGAGGTCATAACCGCCTTCCAAGCCAAAAACAATTTTGCGAGTCACCTGCAAGCAGTATTTCGCAAACAGCCCAAAATCCTGCGGTTGCAGCTCAATACTGGCTAGCGGGTCAGCTGCATTCGCATCGTAGCCGGCGCTGACAATCAGTAAATCCGGCTGAAAGCCCTTTAAAAAAGGCACAACCTTTCGCTCAAAAGCCAGCTGGTACTCAGCGCCAATGCTGCCCGGAACCATCGGAAGATTCAGCACATTATTGTGCGCCCCACGCTCCTCGGGATGCCCTGTTCCCGGATAGCAAGGGGACTGGTGCAGGGAGCAGTAGGCAATTTGGGGGTGATTCTCCACGATATCTTGGGTGCCGTTGCCGTGATGCACGTCCCAGTCGAGGATGGCCACGCGCTGGACTCCAGGCTGTTCCAGGGCGTAGTGAGCGGCGATAGCAGCATTGGAAAACAGGCAAAAACCCATGCCGCGCTCGCTGAGGGCGTGGTGTCCCGGGGGGCGAGCCAGGACGAAGGCCGGCTCTCCCGTGGCCAAGACGCGCTCCACACCGTCCAGCCACCCACTCACCGCCAGCAGCGCCACATCATAACTGCGGGGTGAGACCGGCGTATCGCCGTCAATGTGGCCACCGCCGCTCTCAGCGAGAAGCCAGACTGACTCAATGTAGTCCCGGGAATGGACTTTTTCGATCACCGGCTCAACCGGTCGCGCCGCCACTGGGGTTGGCAGGTGCCACTGGAGCAGGTCAGCCCAAGGAGCTGCGTTGAGAGCGCTGACAATCGCCCTCAGCCGGTCGGGACGCTCCGGGTGGAACCGGCCAGTATCGTGCAGCAAGAAATCTTCAGAGTAGATTACGGGCAGCATAGTCACAGGGAATGCTCGCTATTCCCTGATTCTACCTTCTTGGGCAAAAAGTATCGCACAAGGCATGCCTGAGAGCCAGTTTATCGCAGAAATCGGTTTTTTTAAACAAACCGGGTTTCTTCACCCCAAGATTATCCCCAAATCTCCTTTTCCCGGCAGGCAAAACCGAAACCGCGATTGCAGGCTTTCAGACCATTGAAAATGTGATAGAATATTAAGCAGAATAGCTAATTAATGGGACAGCAAGCAGTATTTCAGGAGTTTTTTTGTCTTTTAGCTGCCAAACCCTCAGATTTTTGGAGTTTTTCACAGTATGAGCACGTCCCAGGAGCGGATTATCCCCACGGATTTGCGGAACGAAATGTCCCGGTCGTACTTGGAATACGCCATGAGCGTGATCGTGGGGCGGGCGCTCCCCGATGCTAGGGATGGACTCAAGCCCGTGCACCGGCGCATCCTGTACGCGATGCACGAACTGGGCCTGACGCCAGATCGCCCCTTCCGCAAGTGCGCCCGCGTCGTCGGGGAAGTGCTGGGTAAATATCACCCCCACGGCGACACCGCTGTGTACGACGCCTTGGTGCGGATGGCCCAGGATTTTTCCATGCGCAGCCCCCTGATTGACGGTCACGGCAATTTCGGCTCGATTGACGACGACCCGCCGGCAGCGATGCGGTACACCGAATGCCGGTTGAAACCCCTGACCTCCGAAGCCATGCTGCGGGACATCGACTCAGAAACCGTCGATTTCGGCGATAACTTCGATGGGTCCCAGCAAGAGCCCCTGGTCATGCCGGCACGCATACCCCAGCTGCTGCTCAACGGCTCATCCGGGATTGCCGTGGGCATGGCCACCAACATCCCGCCCCACAACTTGGGAGAACTGGTTGACGGTTCGATCGCCCTGATCCGCAATCCAGAGATCACCGACGCCCAGCTCATGCAGTACATCCCCGGACCCGATTTCCCCACCGGCGGACAGATCCTGGGCGTCACCGGCATCCGAGAAGCGTACACCAGCGGTCGCGGTTCGATCACCATGCGGGGGGTGGCCACGATTGAAACCATTGAACACCGAGGACGCCCCGACCGAGAAGCGATTATCATCACCGAGTTGCCCTACCAAACCAACAAGGCGGCGCTGGTTGAGAAAATTGCCGAACTCGTCAACGACAAGCGCATCGAAGGCATTGCCGACATCCGGGACGAGAGCGATCGCGACGGGATGCGGATTGTCATCGAACTCAAGCGCGACGCCTACCCCCGCGTCGTCCTCAACAACCTCTACAAACAAACCACTCTCCAAGCCAACTTCGGGGCTAATATGCTGGCTTTGGTGAATGGGGAACCCCAGCTGCTCACCATCAAGCAGTTCCTCAGTGTCTTCCTGGAATTCCGCATCGAAGCGATTACCAGGCGGACTCAGTACGAACTGCGCAAAGCTGAGGAGCGCGACCACTTGCTGCAAGGGTTGCTGATAGCCCTAGCCAATTTGGATGCGATTATTCGACTGATTCGCAGCGCCACTGACACCGCCAGCGCCCGTCAGGAATTGATGGAAAATTTTGGGCTTTCCGAAGCGCAAGCCGACGCTATTTTGCAAATGCAGCTGCGGCGGCTGACCGCCCTAGAAGCGGAAAAAATTCGGCAGGAACACGAGGATTTACAAGCTCAGATAGCAGACTTGCAGGATATTCTGGCGAAGCGAGAGCGGATTCTGGGAATCATCGAAGCCGAAGCCACTGAACTGAAAAACAAGTTCGCCACGCCGCGTCGCACAGTCATCGAACACGCCGAAGGAGAAATCGACGACACCGACCTAATTGCTAATGAAAAAGCCTTGATTCTGCTCACCGAACAGGGCTACATCAAGCGGATGCCGGTCAGCACCTTTGAGGCACAAAATCGCGGCACTCGCGGCAAAGCAGCGAACAAAATGAAAGATGATGACGGCATCGAACATTTCTTAACCTGCTGCGACCATGACAGCGTTTTGTTCTTCAGCGAACGCGGCGTTGTCTACTGCCTGAGCGCCTACCAAATACCCACCGGATCTCGCACGGCGCGGGGCGTACCCATCGTGCAAATGCTGCCCATTCCAAAGGATGAGAAAATTACCTCCATCCTCTCGGTG